>JBFMAG010000001.1 GCA_040755895.1 Actinomycetota bacterium
ATAGGAAGGATTTTCGTATCCCATGTCGAACATATGCTAGTTAGAAGGAGGTGAAAATGAATGCAGTGGATCTTCAATATCTATCCAGAAAAGGGAACCACCCAGGAGGTGATCGCCGCCCTCCAGAAGACGAAGAATTTCAACTTCGTCCACCAGTTCGTGGGCGGAAGCAGGCGTCCCATAATCGCCCTGACCATGGCCAACGTCTCCTATGACTCCTACAACACCTTACTGTCGCTTCTGGATTCGTTGCCCATAAGCGATTGGGAGGTCCTGGAGAGGACCGAGCCCCTGGCCCCCCGAAAAGGGCGGTGACCAAGAAGGCCACGAAGAAATCAAGTAGGTAATCCGAATTTCCTGGCCAGTTCCTTGAACCTCTTGGAGTGCCCAAGGATCGATGAGGCCATCTCCTCCTCGCCGAAGCCCTGCAGAAAAAGGTGGTAATGGATCATCTCGTGGAGGAGCTTCTCGGGGAGCCTTTTCCCAAGATTTTTGGAGAGGATTATCTTGGGATAGAAGATGCACGCCGGATACGAGGCCTCATCGGATACCTCGATTATGGGCGTGGGCAGGGAATTCGAGAAGAAGATCCTGTTTAAACGCTTGAAGATTTTCTTGGCCCTGGCCTCCTCATCCATCCCCTTCTCTCCCCTTTGGTGGGGCCCGACGAGAGCCGGAAAACTTCTTTTCGAAAGGCGAGGAAGGCACCGGCGGTTCGGGCCCTTTGGGCGGGCGACAGCCAGTATCTCCGCCATCGGCCAGATAAAGGAACGTTGGCGTGGCGAGGCCCGCCCTCAAAAAAAAGAGAGCCGAAAAAGGCCCTCCAATTTCAGTTTAGCAGAAATCAAGAGCATCGCTTTTGTTTAGGGAGGCCTTCATCTTCTCCAAGGCCTTTTCGATGGTTTTTGAGACCCAGAAGGGGCTCTTGTGCAAAAGTTTCGCTATCTTTTGGCCCTCGAAGCCCCAGGCCGAGAGACAGATGCAGGCCTTCTCCTCATCCGAGGGGAGGGCAAGAACCGCCCGCTCGAAATCGAGGATCGAACAAAGAAGTGAAATCGCTCCCCTGTCTTCGGCCTTTGCCTTCAAGTCCAGATATCCCTCGCACTCCACCCACCTGGAGAAGCCCCTGGGTCTCCAGCGGTAAGTGGCCATCCCCTTGAGCAGGGTGAATGAATACAAGAAGTCCTCTTCGATCCAGGGCAAATGGACCTCCAAAGTAAAAGAGGCACCAACCACGCCTCTCGCATGGAAGATGCCTCTCCAAGCGGTTGTCCGCTTCAGGTCGAAGCCTAATTATGTATTTTAAAGGATTAGTCCACTCTTATTCGCCTTCTGAATGTCCACTCCACGGGTTGGGAATTGTGTATTTTCAGTTCATCTATGGATCCGAATTCGGTTTCGCGGATGCCAACGATTAGTTTCTCCTCGTTCGGAGTCACGGCCATTAAATGGATGGAATCGTATTCCTTGGAGAATTGGGATCGGATGAGCTCGGTGATCTTGGCAAGCGTTTGGATGTTCAAGCAAACCACCAGCCTTTTGTATATTATACTGCTTTAGCTGGCCTCTTGGCTATATTGCGCCTTCCTTGCCCCTTTTAGGTGTTTCTCGAAAGATACGGCAAAATTCTGTGAGCACCTGCAAAGAACGATTCGCACAGGTTTTAGAACAATACTTTTGGTCAGAATGGCAGGGTTTGAAATTACTACCGCAATAGAAACAATTTTTATTTTCTACTCGCATATCTCCACCTTCACATAAATCACGCCTTGACTTAAATTCGCTATCTGCGAAAATGCCGCACGGGAAAGATCAATTATTCTTCCTTCAACCCAGGGTCCTCTGTCGTTAATGCGCACCGTAACCGATTTTCCAGTTTCGAAACAAGTGACTCTAACTGGTGTACCAAATTTAAGAGTTCGATGAGCAGTGGTAAAGGCATCTGGGTTGAAGAGTTTTCCACTCGCTGTTTTTCTTCCCGCAAGTTCATATCCATACCAAGAGGCATAGCCTTCTTGAATAATTCTGCTATCTCTTGGTCCGTTCTAAGCAATCAATGACATTTTTATCATCGAAAAGCCTTCTTTGTTTTCTTCTTCCATTTCTTTTCCCATTCCTCATCTGCACC
>JBFMAG010000002.1 GCA_040755895.1 Actinomycetota bacterium
CCCTCCGGAGATCTGCGATCATCTCCAGAACTTGCGGTGTCTTTATTCCCTGTGATAACGCTACCACAGATGCCTTTTGAATGGTTGTACCATCGGCTAAGGGATCCGAATAGGGAATCCCGATTTCGATGATGTCCCCCCACTCAGCCAACGCCTCTATAATCCTCTTGGACCCCTCCAAGGTGGGATAACCAGCCATCACATAGGGAATTAAAGCAGCTCTTCCTTCCCCTTTAAGTTTTTTAAATCTTTCTTCGATTCTACTCATGAGAATTCACTTATACTTCGACTCCCAATGCCTGAGCAACCACCTGGACGTCTTTGTCGCCTCTACCCGAGAGATTCACCACAATTATCTCATCCTTGGATAGATTTGGGGCGAGTTGTTTAAGATAGGCAATGGCATGGGCTGGTTCTAAGGCGGGGAGAATACCTTCCGTTTCCGAGAGAAGTTGAAATGCTTCTAACGCCTCTTTATCCGTAATAGCAGTGTAGGTGGCGAGACCTTTCTTCTTCAGATAGCTGTGTTCTGGTCCCACCCCCGGATAATCCAACCCAGCGGAGATAGAATGAGCCGGTCTGATTTGTCCATATTGGTCTTGGAGTACATAGCTTAAGGAGCCGTGGAGTATACCCTTCGTCCCTTCGCAAAGAGATGCACCGTGCCTCCGGGTTTTGAGTCCCCGCCCAGCCGCTTCCACTCCGATCAATTTGACTCTGGTCTCAAGAAAGGGATAGAAGATGCCTATGGAGTTACTGCCTCCACCAACACAGGCAACTATATAATCCGGAAGGCGCCCTTCCTTCTCCAATATCTGTTCCTTAGTTTCCACGCCAATCACGGTTTGGAAATCGCGAACCATCATTGGATAGGGATGGGGACCGACGACGGAGCCTATAACATAGTGGGTGGTCTCAACATTGGTTACCCAATCCCTGATGGCTTCATTGATGGCATCCTTTAAGGTCTTGCTACCGCTTGAGACCGGAATCACCTCCGCACCAAGTAATTTCATCCTGAAAACATTGAGGGATTGTCTCTTGACATCCTCTTCGCCCATATACACCTGGCAGGGAATTCCAAACATTGCAGCGGCGGTCGCGGTGGCAACCCCGTGTTGACCTGCTCCAGTTTCGGCAATGATTCTGGTCTTACCCATCCTCCTAGCCAAGAGGACTTGCCCGATGGTGTTGTTAATTTTATGTGCACCGGTGTGGCATAGGTCCTCCCGCTTCAAATAAATTTTGGCTCCTCCAAAGTGATGGGTCAGTCTTTCGGCGAAATATAAGGGTGTGGGGCGTCCCGCATACTCTTTTAAATAGTAGTCAAGTTCTCGCTGAAAATCTTCATCCTCTTTATATTTGTTGTAAGCCCCCTCAAGCTCAGCGAGGGCGGTCATCAACGTCTCTGGAACAAATTTCCCACCAAACTCGCCGAAATGCCCCGTTCTGTCCGGCAACAATTCAAACCATCTCCCTGTTTAAATTAGTGTGGGAAGTTGGGAGTCGGTGGTAAAAATCTTACACTACCGACTACTTACTAAGAAAGTTCTAACTTACGGACGTTTTCAAAGAATGCTCTTAATTTATCGGGGTCCTTTTTGCCCGGTTCCTTCTCTACACCACTGCTGACATCAACAGCATAGGGCTTAACCAATCGAATCGCTTCAGCAACGTTATCGGGATTAAGCCCTCCGGAAAGGATGATCGGCTTTCCAAATCCCTTTGCCTTCCTAGCAATCCTCCAATCGAATGTCTTACCGGTTCCTCCACATGCTCCTTCAACAAAGGTATCCAAAAGGAAGGCATCCACCGTTTTGTATCCCGGGAATATATCCAAATCAGAGAATTGCCTGATTCGAAAGGCTTTAATCACCTTCCGTTCAAATTGCATACAATAACTTGGCGACTCATTTCCATGAAATTGCAGAGTATCTAAGCCGCATATGGCGATAATCCTCTTCACCCGGGTTTCATCTTCATCAACGAAAATTCCCACCCTACTCACAAAGGGAGGACTGGCTTTGATGATTTCAGCAGCCACTTGAGGCTCAATGCATCGCGGGCTTTCGGCAAAAACGAAACCCAAAGCATCCGCCCCCAATTTCACCGCCAAGAGCGCATCTTCTAAATTGGTTATGCCACATATCTTAACTCTAACCATGGGATAAAAGTGATTCGAGTGATTCGAGTGAGAAGTGATTCCCCTTGCTGAACGATAAATGTCGTATGTCGAACGCTTAATTTATTTATTCATTCGACGTTCGACGGATTTTGCTCTTTAACTTCACTCCTTCACTTCCTCAATTTGTTTTAGATTTTAGGTAAATGAGCCAGAGCATCTTCTATCTTTTCCCGTGGATACTCATAGTCTACCAACTTGCCCGCGAGATAATCATCGTAAGCAGCGAGATCGAAATATCCATGACCTGTGAAGTTGATGAGGATGGTCATGGTTTCGCCACTCCTCTTGCACTTAATAGCCTCATCGATGGCTGCCTTGACCGCGTGAGCGGTCTCGGGAGCGGGAACTATTCCCTCGGCTTGAGCAAAGGTGACCGCCGCCTCAAATACCGGATTCTGATGGTAGGCTTGAGCTTCTATTATGCCTTGATCATAAAGTGCGCACATGATCGGTGCATCACCATGGTAGCGAAGCCCACCAGCGTGTATGGGAGGTGGAACGAAGGTATGACCCAATGTGTACATCTTCGCTATGGGGGCTAGGTGTGCCGTATCGCCATAGTCGTAGGTGTAAATACCCTTTGTGAGCGTGGGACACGCAGTGGGTTCAACCGCTACTACTCTTACCTTCTTTCCCTCCAGCTTGTCTTTCACGAAGGGTAGGCAAATTCCACCCAGACTACTGCCACCGCCGATGCAACCGAAGATAACATCCGGATATTCATCCATTTTTTCAAATTGTTTTTTGCATTCCAACCCTATTATGGTTTGGTGAAGCAGAACGTGATTCAATACACTCCCCAGCGAATACAAGGTATCATCATGAGTGCCTGCGTCTTCTACCGCCTCGCTTATGGCGATTCCCAAGCTACCGGGGCATTCTGGGTCCTTCGCCAGTATCCCTCGCCCACATTGAGTTTTCTCACTAGGACTTGGAATCACTTTAGCCCCCCAGGTCTCCATGAGGACTCTGCGGTAGGGTTTCTGATGATAACTCACTTTGACCATGTAAACCGTGCAATCCAGACCCATTAACTTGCAAGCCATGGCCAAAGCGCTGCCCCATTGACCCGCCCCGGTCTCAGTGGTCAAACGCTTCACACCCTGTTCCTTGGCATAGTATGCTTGGGCAATAGCAGTATTAGGCTTGTGACTCCCTGGTGGACTCCAACCCTCATATTTATAATAGATCTTAGCCGGCGTATCTAGTGCTGCCTCTAGCCTCTTTGCCCTAAAGAGAGGCGTTGGACGATACAACTTGTAGATGTCTATTACCTTTCCAGGTATATCTATCCAGCGCTCCATGCTCGACTCCTGCTCGCTGAGTTCCGCAGCAAACAGGGGTGGTGGGAGAGCAAGACCCGATGGTTCCTTCGTCTGTGGATTCAAATATGGCTCTAACGGCTTTGGCAGATCTGGTAAGATGTTGTACCATGCTGTGGGTATCTCCTTTTCACTCAAAATGATTTTCGTTTCCTCCACCTACTTATTCCCTCCCTCTAATGATTTTCGATTAGCGACTGGCGATTTTCATCTTCTTTTACCGCTGATCGCTCGTCGAATATCGCTTATCGTATTTGCTTACCCAACAATTCTCTAATCTTCGCCCCAATATCATCGCTCCTCATAAGGGCTTCTCCAACTAAAATTGCATTGACCCCCACCTCTTCCAAAAACTTAACATCTTGAGCGGTGTGGATACCACTTTCGCTCACGATGATCTTATCCTCAGGGATAAATTCAATGAGCTTTGGAGTAACCGAGATATCGACTTTGAAATCGCTGAGGTTCCTATTATTTATACCAATAATTTCCACGTTTGTCTTTAATGCCTTCTTTAACTCCTGGCGATTGTGGATTTCCACGATAACATCCAAATCCAGCTTTCGAGCGAGGGAGAGAAGCTTCGATATCTCCTCAATGGAAAGGATATTCGCAATCAAAAGTATGGCGTCGGCACCACTCACTCTAGACTCATAAACCTGAAACTCATCTATGATAAAATCCTTGCGTAAGATAGGGATTGAGGTCACAGCCCTAATATCTTCTAAATGTTGCAAACTTCCCTGGAAATGTCGATCGGTTAGCACAGAGATGGCAGCAGCGCCATTTTCCTCACAAACTTGAGCAATTCCCGCCGGATTGAAATCTTCTCTGATTAACCCAGCCGATGGAGATGCCCTCTTCACCTCAGCGATAAGACTTAAACCCGGATTTTTAAGGGCAGCCTTAAAATCCCTCGTGCGAGGCGAGAAAGATATCCGCTCCCGCAAGGTCTCAAGACCTACACTCCTTTTCCTCCGTTCTATCTCACGTCTCTTGTCCCTAATTATCTCGTTTAGAATCATAGGCAACACCCAACAAAATGAGGGAGGGAATTTTTCCTATTCCCTATATTTATTGGTGAATTCCCTGAGTTTTTCTAGTTTTTCGAGAGCCGCTCCGCTATCGATTGATTCAGCCGCAAGTTTTAAACCCTCCCCAAGATCTTTAGCCTTGTCCGCCGCCACCAAAGCTGCCGCAGCATTTAGAAGCACGATATCCCTTCGGGTTCCCTTTTCACCCGATAAAATGCTTTTCATAATCTGGGCATTTTGCTCCACCGTTCCTCCTTTGAGATCTTCAACCCTTACCCTCGGTAGACCGAATTGCTCGGGGGTTATGCTGTAGTTCTTCACCTTCCCATCGAAGAGCTCTGAGATGCGACTTTCACCAGTAGTGGTTAGCTCATCCAACCCATCGCCGTGAACTACCATGGCATGGGTTACTCCCAAATTTCCGAGGACTTTAGCGAGTACGGGAGCGAGGGAGGGATCATAAACCCCTAAAATCTGAGCCGAAGCAAAGGCGGGATTGGTGAGAGGACCCAGGATATTAAAGACCGTCCTAATGCCGATGTTTCGTCTGACGGGAGTGGCATATTTCATCGCCGGATGTAATAAGGGGGCGAACAAAAAGCCTATCCCAACTTCATCTATACAAGCTTCGACCGCTTCGGGGGGTAGATCGATCTTTACACCGAGGGCTTCCAGAACATCTGCACTGCCGCAGCGGCTGGAAACGGAACGATTTCCATGCTTAGCGATGTGTACACCAGCTCCTGCAGCCACAAAGGCTGTGACCGTAGAGATGTTAAAGGTATGGGAAACATCTCCTCCCGTCCCACAGGTGTCCACCAAATCCGCCACTTTTGGACTGATCCGAATGGCATGAGCCCTCATCACCTTGGCAAATTCTGAGATCTCATCGACGGTCTCTCCCTTCATCCGAAGAGCGGTGAGGAATGAGGCAATTTGAGCTTCGGTTGCTCTACCGCTCATTATCTCCTCCATCACCGATGCTGCCTCCCCCGGGGTTAAATCCTTTCGCTCAACTACTTTTCTAATGGCTTCAACGATCACAAGTCACACCTCCTTCCCCTTCAAACTTTCAAGTAATGTCCAAAAAATTCTTCAAAATTTTCTTACCCACCGCCGTCAAAATGGATTCTGGGTGGAACTGTACCCCCTCGATTGGGAACTTCTTGTGTCTAATTCCCATGATGATCCGATCCTTCGTCTCCGCAGATATCTCAAAGCAATCGGGGAGGGTTTCTCTCTCCACTATCAGGGAATGATATCTGGTAGCAACGAAGGGATTTTCGATTTCTCGGTATATGGTCTTTCCATCGTGATAAATTAGGGAAGTTTTCCCGTGAACTGGAACTGGAGCGCGGATAATCCTCCCCCCAAATACCTGAGCAATGGATTGATGTCCCAAACAAACCCCCAAGATGGGGATTTTCCCGGCGAAATATTTCACCACATTCATGGAAATGCCTGCCTCATTTGGGGTACATGGACCTGGGGAGATCACGATGTGTGTGGGGTTTAATTTTTCAATCTCAGAGATGGAGATTTTATCATTGCGGAAAACGCGAATGCCATGCCTGCCAGTAGGCAGGTCCGCCCCAAGCTC
>JBFMAG010000003.1 GCA_040755895.1 Actinomycetota bacterium
AGCTGGTGAATATTGAATTTGATCAAAAGCCGATTGACCCTCTCCTCGATCTCCATTTTTGGATACCTCCTCAACTTTAAGCCATATGCCACGTTTTCAAAGACGGTGCCATTGAAGAGGAGTGGTTCCTGGAAAACCATGACCATTTTTCGCCTCAAGGGCAACTTATCTGTGGAAGGTTCGATGACCATCCCCTGAAAAATGATCTTCCCTTGAGATGGTCTCTCCAACAAATTCAATATTCTGAGCAACGTACTTTTGCCAGCTCCATTGGGTCCAATGATGGCAAAAATCTCTCCCTGATAAATCCTTAACTCATCGATGGACAAGACTCGCTTGCCATCATACTCATGTATTAGGTTTTTTACCTCCAGGTACGGATGATCCACGGAGCAGCTCCCCTTTGCTGAATCTCGGTAAGGATCAGATTAACGATGAAAGCCAAGACTAAAAGAATCACACTTAAAGCTATGGCGATGTCGAAGTGCCCCATTCTGGTCTCCATCACCGTCGCCGTGGTCAAGACCCTTGTTTGACCCTTTATATTGCCTCCCACCATCATTACCGCTCCCACTTCGGAGATAACTCCACCAAAACCAGCCATGATCGCAGCCAGAGTGGGGAGGCGAGCTTCCTTAATGAGGGTCACGAGCATCTGGCCGCGAGATGCTCCCAGGGATAAAGCCTGTAATCTTAACTCCGGATCGAGTTGCTGAATCGCAGCAATCGTCAAACCAGCCACGATTGGTGCAGCGATGAGTACTTGGGCGATGACCATAGCTGTCGGGGTATAGAGTACTCCAAAAAATCCCAGTGGTCCACTCCGCCAGAGAAACATGCACACGAAGAGACCAGCCACTACGGGTGGGAGACCCATGCCCGTGTTGACGGCGGCAACCAAAATCCTCCTCCCAGGAAATGATGTAAGGGCGAGAAACATACCTAACGGAATACCCAGAAGTATGGAGATTAAAACCGCACCACCTGAGACCTTTAGGGAAAGGAGAGCGATCTCTATAACCTCTCGATCTCCGGTGATCAGGAGTAGAACCGCTTTTTTTATGCCTTCCCAGATTAGTTCCATCTCACGCCTCCATTTCAACTATTTCGTCTTTGCTCGCCACTCTCGCGAGTTTGGAGTAAATAAGGGTTGCCCGTATTTTTCCCTACCGAAATCTCCAATGATTTTTTGGGTCTCAACAGAGGTTATCCATTTAATAAACTTCGTGGCTAAATTGTAGTTTACCTTGGGAAATCTCTTTGGATTTACGGCGATCACCCCATAGGGATTGAATAGAACCCTGTCGCCTTCGACCAGAATGGTGAGGTTTATGCTTTCCTTAAGCGAAAGATAGGTTCCCCTGTCCGCGAGGGTATAAGCTCCCTTTTCGTCGGCAACTCGGAGGGTTTCAGCCATGCCCTGACCCGTCGAGATATAGCAATCGCTCGGGGGTTGAATCCCAGCCTTTTCCCAGAGTTTTTTCTCTTTCTTGTGAGTTCCAGAGTCATCGCCTCGAGAAACAAAAAGTGCTCTCTCGTTTACAATCCGTTTTAGAGTGCCAAGGGCATCCATGCCTTTAATTCCAGCGGGATCGGGAGCCGGTCCAACGATGACAAAATCGTTGTACATCACATCTCTCCGGTTCACTCCATCTCCTTGGGCGACGAATTTCTCTTCGGCTTCGCGCGAATGAACCAATAACACATCGGCCTCACCCCTCTCACCCATGGCAATGGCTTCACCTGTTCCCACGGCGATGGTTTTGACCCTTGCATTGTACTTCTTCTCAAAAATGGGGAGAATTTCGTCTAAAAGTCCGGTGTCATGGGTGCTAGTGGTAGTGGCCAGGATTAAAACCCGTTTCTCCGGTTTACATCCCAATAACAGGAAGAAGATTAGCATCAAAATAATTAGCATCCCCAATTTTTTAAACTTCACTTCGATCCCCCAGTTGGTGTTGGCTTGTTTGCTGGTTGGTTTGGGGTTTGTCTCAAAAGCATCCAAGCTCGCAACCGTAAATTTTGATTCCCAGACGATTCGCAGCCCGCCCCACCTCTATGGGGGGAACCTTCAATTTTTCGGACAACTTGCGAGCCTGGGAACAGGAAATTTTACCCTCCCTCGCCTCCTCTTTTACCGCCTTCTCCACTTTATCCGAAACGTAGGCCATAAATTCATCCTCCTCTCCAGCATAGTTTGCTGGTTTGCTTGTTTTCCTCAACCAGCAAACTAACTAACAAGCTAACTACAAAAGAAAAGCACCGCCTCCACGCATATGGATACGGTGCTTTAAATTTATCAAACACTCTCCTTTCCAAACACGGGAGGCCTAGACGTTTCCATCTAAACCCTATCGGTCATCCCCCATAGGCAACCTTAGGGAAAATGACTCGGAGATGATCTTATGTAATTTTACTTTTTATATTCGCTAAAATTTCCTTTTTTCCTGCTTAAAATCGCAAATTTATTTCTCTTCCTCCTCGCTCTCCTCTTCCTCTTTGCCTTTTTCCTTACTTTTCGCCTTTTCTTTTTCCTCTTCGCCCTTACTTTCAGACGCCCTTCTGAGTTCACGTAGACCCGATCCTATGGCCTTACCGAGTTCTGGCAACTTGCGGGGGCCAAAGATTATTAAAACAATTACCAGGATGATTATGAGCTCTGTTGGGCCAAGCCCGAAAACATAAGCGGTCCATAACAAACCATCTAACATTTACATCACGCCTTTTATCCAAATTTTCTTTAGTTTATCATAAATTATACCCACAAGCCAATCTTACTAGAAATTCAACCTAAATCTATAAAGTTCCTGCAAAATAGATGGATCTTTTGGACTTCTTATCTTGAGGAGCCCATCAGTAATTCCCTCTCAATGAGATCGGCTAAACCCTTTACATCATCCATGTCGAAGTGGGGGACTCCCTTATAAAGCTCGGGAGCTGGGGAGCTCGGGAGCTCGGTTTCTACCACGGCGAGTAGTTCCTGGGAAGAACATAGGAGTTCACCCTGGTGAGATCGGTAGACCTCTATCTTGGGCTTATCTTCCCTCTTATACCCCTCGGTGATGATGAGATCCGTATCTCCCGCAAACTTTCCCGAGATCTCATCCAAGGAAAGTTCCCAGTCCACCTTCTTTATCACGGCGACCTTGTGAGGAGAGGAAATGACCACGGTATCCGCTCCAGCCTGAGCATGTCGCCAGGAATCCTTTCCGGGGTGATCGATGTCGAAATCGTGGACATCATGCTTAATGGTGGCTATTTTATATCCCCGCCTTTTAAGCTCGGGAATGAGTTTTTCAATCAAGGTGGTCTTACCGCTATGCGATTTACCGACCACAGAAACTATTGGAACCACCTAATTCTTATCCCTCCTACAATATATTCTGCATCCTAAATTCCAAACAAATTCAAAATCCTAATTTTCTAAATCCAAAACCTGTTTTGACCATTTGAATTTTAAAATTTGATATTGTTTAGTGCTTAGGATTTTGGATTTAAGGGTTTATATCAAAAAGAGCTGCCTCATTCTTAAACGGGCTCTATTTTGAGTATTTATGATCCTCCTACAATAGGATTCTTTCGGGATGGGAATAGATTCTCATCTTTCCCGCCCTGACATAGCCAATTATGGTTACTCCCAGCTTCTCCCCAATTTCCACGGATAAATCGGTGGGGGAACTACGGGAGACAACTACGGGTATCTTTGCCCTTGCTGCCTTTAACAACATCTCTGAGGAGATTCTTCCCGTGCTGAACATCATTTTGTCCTCGGTTTGAATTTGATTCAGGAAGCACTCCCCAAAAATCTTGTCAAAAGTATTATGTCGACCGATATCCTCACTGAAGGAAAGGATGCCATCTTTATCACATAAAGCTGAGCAATGGATGCCTCCCGATTGGCGATAAAGTTCCGCCCTGCCAAGCATATCCTTCATCAGATTTAAAATGGTGTCCTTGGATACCTGGAGCTTTGATTCTATTTTTACCGTTTTAACATCGGATAAGCTGGTAAAAGTGAATCCTCTTCCGCAACCCGAGGTTAAAAACCTTTTATGGAACAATTTTCCCAGCAATGTCTTCTTTTTGGTTTCCACCCAGACTATGCCCTTCTTTTGGTCAACCGTGGTTTGTTTCAAATCTCCTATATCCTTTAGAATTCCTTCGGCATATAGGAAACCTACAGCCAGCTCCCTCAATTTATCGGGCGTAGCCATAACCGTGACCAATTGCTCGTCATTGAGGAAAATGGTTATCGGCTTCTCCGCGGGAAGTGCAGCCTCAGTTGCCTCCCGTTGACCACCTTTCCCCCCTATTACCTGCGACTTTTTGACTTTGGTCATCGATCTCCCTCGGATCGTCTTATTTCACCTTCCTGCGGATGCGCCTTGCCAATTCCAAATCCTGGAAGGTATTTACATTAAAAAAGGATAGAAATTGGGGATCGAATCTTTTCACCTGCTCCACGTTTATATATTTTACCCGAACATCATCGAAAAAAGAAATGATTCTAAAATCTTTCTGGCCGAGCCTTTCTTGAATGGGAGCAATACAATTAGTGGAATAAATGGCGTGAAGAGGTTCCAATCCTTTAGGAGAATGAGGTATTACAATATCCACCCCATCCGTTTCTTTCTCCAAAAACCTCATCAATTCCAAATTCAGGAATGGCATATCGCAGGCGACTACAAAATTATAGAAGCTTTGAGATGACTGCAGACCGGTCAGGATACCACCAAGGGGACCTTGATAGGGAATTTCATCCTGAACTATCTGAAAATCCCAGCTGAAATTCCCAATGCGATAAGCCTGGGGAGTGTTGGTGACGAGGATGATTCCCCCGCATACGCAGGATAATTTGTCCAAAACATGCTCGAAGAGAGTCTTTGAACCTATTTTTAGAAACGATTTATCCTTTCCGATTCTTGAACTTCTTCCCCCTCCCAGGATAATCCCAGTGATTCCCACCACTCTCCTTATACGGATTCACTCATGGTAATTCTATTTTACCAGGTGCTAGGCGCAAGGGACAAGGGACCATTCATCTAATTCGTCTCGGCGATGTATTGTGCTCCGGGTGTATACCCTTGCTTTTTGGCGAAGGCATCCAGATGGACCCCAGCGACATCTTCAATCTCCAGAATGACCTTTCGTTGTAATTCCCGTTCATCCGAGGTCTTAATGTACCTCTTGCACATCTCACATACATCCACGCGATGTCCCCTGTCGCCCTCGGAATAAAAATATTGAAGGGATTCATGATCGCTATTCCCGCAGAAGGGACACTTAACTCTCAAGAAGCACCACTGAGTTCGACAGAGAGAACAGTGCAAAAGTCTTAAACCATCTTCCTCTCGAAACTTTGCAATCAGGGGTTTGTGCCCGCAAATGGGACAAAAACCCTGCCGCCAAAGGGCATGATCGATTTTATCCCGAACCTCCCTGGCGTACCTTTCATAGAAGGGAATGAGCACATTTTGAACTAGAAAGAATAGAATATCCATGTTTAGCTTTACCTTCTTTGAAAATTCCATCAAATACTGAATATCCGTTTGCTTCAACTTCTTAATGAAATCGCTCATTTTTTGGGGCTTAAGCTCTTCAGAGGAAAGGAGTTTGCTAAACTTTCCCTTAAACCTGCTTTTAGCCTTGATGACCTCGCACAATTCTTCCAGTAATTGTCGGAATAGGGTGGAGTCAATGATGATGTCTTCGTCCTTGAGAAGGGGTCTCCCCTCCTTAAGTCTCGCTCTAATCTCCTCTTCATCGAGATAAACCAGGGGCTCAACTCGTGATATATACTTTCGTTGAATCTCGAATATTGCCTGGTAAAAATGGAGTAAGTCACCTAAACCGGGGTTTCGTTTTTTATAGTACTCTATCTCTCTTGCCATCTCGTTTGGGGAAATATCCCTTTGCTTTAAATGGATTTGAATTTGACTCATCTCCTTCCCTAAAATCTTTGTACAAATATGAATTCTAGCTTGGGTTTTCTAATCCTTTAAATAACACCCGAAAGTCTTTGTAGAAGTTTAGAGTTTACTTTACTTTGGCAAAATTTAGGTTTGCACAGTTAAGACCGCCTTTAAGTGAAAATTCAAAGTTAGAGCTCATAAAAAATGGGCACCCATCCACAAAGAACGGGTGCCCATTTTTCTGAATCAAAATTAGGTACTTTCCTTCCCTTTGACCTCCTCATACCACCTCGCCCAATGATACTTCGCTTCCTCCTCGCTCACCGTGCCATCGCCGAACATATATCTCCAAGCCCCTCGGTAAGGTTGAAAGATACCGAGTCCCAAGTAGATGTGTCCAAGGAGGAATACACCGAGGATGATCATCCCCAGTTCATGGAGAGGAAAACTCCACTGTACCAGTCCTTTGGGGAAATTGGCGGGGAAAGCCATGGCAATCCCGGTCAAAATGAGGAGGATGGAACTACCGATGATGAACCAGTCGGCGAACTTTTGCCCCGATTTCAATTTGCCCTGTGGAGGCATCTTCGTCTTCGCACGGAATAGATAAATGGGGAATCTCAGCAACCAGGCGGTGTCATTTTCTTCCCAGGTGAATATGTCCTTAAGGAAATTCACGAACCCCCGCCAGTTGAATATGATCATGAGAATGGGGATGCCGATGAAGAAAACACCACAAACCCTATGGGCAAACCTGGATCCATCGAGTCCCCCAAAGACCGCAGCTAAACCATTTAGTCGGGGCGAATAAAGCGCAAGCCCCGTATAGAAAAGTAGCAGACAAGAGATGGTGTGTGTCCAGTGAAGAAATCTGGAGGCTGCGCTTTGCCTTATAATTCTTCTCCGGCGTCTCACTACTCCTCACCCCCCTCAGTCTCTTGTTCGGGTTTATATCCTATGTTGAGTAGAAAACTAAGTGCGAACGCAGCAACGGCTGCTCCACCTAAGATCGGACCCAGTGGTTTGAGGATGTCCTGCCATAAGACCGCAGAGAGTGGAACCTTGGGCTCCTCCGGAAGATCATAGGTTTTCGCTTTTTCAGCTAGGACATACATCACACCCAATCCATCCAACTCAGTTTCCCCGTAAAGATATGCATCGAGATTGCCGTCCGCTTTGAGAGCGCTCACTCTCTCCCGGCCCAGGGAGACCATTTCCTCCCTCTCACCGAATTGAATGGCTCCAGGGGGACAGGTCTTGGCACAAGCGGGGGTAAGGCCATTTGACACCCGGTCATAGCACATCCTACACTTCTTGACGGTGTTCGTATCCGTGTCATATTGAGGAATCTCAAATGGGCAGTTCTGTACACAATACTTGCAACCGGTGCACTTATCCTCATCGATGACCACCACTCCGAGCTCGGTCTGGTGTGCCGCCCCCGTGGGACATACTTTAACGCAGGTGGCGTCGGTACAATGCATGCATTGCATCTTTCTAAATAGCCATTTTACTTCCCCGTTCTCACTGATCTCCTTGAATTTGAGCTTTGTCCAAGTTTTGGGTGAAAGTTCGGGTGGATTTTCATAGGTCCCCTGACAAGTGGTCTTCTCCGCGGGAAGCTGATTCCACTGCTTGCAAGCTACCTGGCAAGCGCGACAGGCAGTGCACTTTGTGACGTCTATGAGCATCGCCTTTGCCATCTTACTTCACCTTCCTTATATCGCAGAGAAATGCCTTGGATTCCTGGATCATGGTGTTGGCATCACCGATGTGTGGAGTGAGCTGGTTGGCAGCGTAGTTCAGTTTCTTGGGACCCCCGGTGGTATAACCAACGTATCCATAACACCAAGGCAGACCAACTTGATGAATCTTCTTACCATCCACAGTGAGTGGTTTGAATCTCGGAGTGACGATGGCTACGGCTTCAACTTCGCCTCGTGCCGTAACCACTTTCACCCAGTCACCGTTCTTAATCCCCTTCTCCTGAGCGAGTTCTTCACTCATCTCCACGAACATCTCAGGCATGAGTTCCGCCAACCAAGGTTGGTTACGGGTCATGATACCCGTCTGCCAGTGTTCTGTTATCCTGTAGGTGGTGGCGACGAGTGGATATTCATCCGAAGTTCCAACCTTGTCGTCCGGATTAACCTTGTGCCAGAGGAAAATCGCCGGATTTATCTGCTGCCCGGATATAAGATTCTCAGTTGGGCTCTCCAAAGGCTCGTAGTGCTCAGGGAAGGGTCCCTCGGCACACGGGGCAAAGAGCTTGAAGACACCCT
Source organism: Actinomycetota bacterium (assembly GCA_040755895.1). Taxonomy (NCBI): domain Bacteria; kingdom Bacillati; phylum Actinomycetota; species Actinomycetota bacterium. The sequence goes on from JBFMAG010000003.1 coordinate 8,195, forward strand.
CGTTGAGCATGATGGCGGGCAACTTTCCACCCGGGGCATCGGGTGCCTTGGTAACAGCAAAGTCGGGGATATCATTGCCAGTCCACATACCAGGCTTACCAGTCTTGGGATCAACCTTATTGGGATCCCACCAAATCTCCGGCAAATCTGGATTCCATGGCTTACCATCTGGGTCACAGGAAGCTCGGTTATAGAGAATTCTCCTATTAACCGGCCATGAAAATGCCCACTCAAGGTTATTGCCGATACCCTCCGCCTCCGGAGTGCGTCTCTTCATGAGATTCTCGCCGTCGGGAGTGAAGGTACCAGAGAACAACCAGTTACCCGAGGCGGTGGAACCATCGGCATTTAACTCGGTGAAGTTCTTGACCAACTTCTTGTCGACCACGATGTAGCCATGACACTCCTTGGCGACCTCTTCAGGATCCGGTGGAGTACCATAATCCCAGACGAGTTTGGTGACGGCATCGGCATTCGGACCGTCTTCCGCTTCGTAAAGCTTTTTCAGCTCCTTATACAGAAGATCTATTATCTCCAGGTCCGGCTTGCAATCCTCAAGGGGCTCCGCACCCTTCCAACGCCATTGGATCCAGCGACCGGAGTTGGTGATGGACCCTTCCTTCTCCACGGAATCGGCCGCCGGCAGTCTAAAGACCTCGGTTTGAATATCGGTGGGGTCAACACCCGGTCTCTTCCAGAAGGCATTGGTCTCGGTCTCCCACAGGTTGAGGTCGACCAGCCATTCCAGCTTATCCAGAGCCTTACATTCGATGTTCGAGTTCGGTCCACCGACCGCTGGGTTCTGACCGAGGATGATGAAACCCTTGATCACGCCATCGTACATCGCCTCAAACAGGGCTATGTGGGAGTATTTGCCACCCTTGTGACCGGCGCCAACCTTTGGTAGCCAGTCGAAGCGGAAGTCATTCTCCGGCTGGGCGGCTTCTCCCCACCAAGCCTTGAGTAAACTGACGATGTACTTCTCCCCATGCCTCCACCAGGATATCGACCCGGGAAGGATATTCTTTGTGGCTTTACCCACCGTGTACTGATCGGCATACGCCCGGAAGTTGGGGTGTTTCTTGGGATCGGGAACACCGAGATACCCTGGTAAGGTATGCCACAGGAGAGCATGATCGGTCGAACCCTGAACATTTGGCTCTCCTCGCAGAGCATTCACTCCACCACCGGGTCTCCCGATATTCCCAAGAAGCAATTGGAGCATGGCGAAGGCACGGATGTTTTCCGTTCCCACGGTGTGCTGAGTCCAGCCCATGGCATATAGGATGGTCCCAGCTTTCTCGGGATCGCCCGTCTTCGAAAATTCCTTGCATACCTCGAGGAATTTCTCCTTGGGACAGCTAGTGATCTTCTCCACCATCTCCGGTGTGTACCGGGAGGCGTGTTCTTTGAGGAGCTGGAAGACACAATTGGGATCGGTGAGGGTCATATCCCTTAAGGGCTCCGTGACGGTTACCCTCTTCCCCTCTTTGACTTCCGTCACCTCTTTCGTTTGATAGCCCCAGGTCGTCTCGTCGTACTTCCTCTTGGCCTCATCATAGCCCGAGAATAGCCCATCCTTGAACTCGAATTCGGGTTTTATCAAAAGTGAAGCATTTGTGTACTCCTTGACGTATTCTTCGTGATAGAGCTCATTCTCGATGACATAGTTGATCATCCCCATGATGAAGGCAATATCCGTGCCGGCCCGAATTGGGGCATAGATATGAGCCTTGGAGGCTGATCGAGTAAATCGAGGGTCGACCACGATGAGCTTGGCTCCTCTCTCCTCCATGGCTTTGGTGACCCACTTAAAAGCCATGGGGTGGCATTCTGCGGCATTTCCGCCCATGATCATGATGCAATCACTGTTCTTTATATCGATCCAGTGATTGGTCATTGCACCTCTACCGTACGTTGCACCCAACGCTGCCACGGTGGCGGAGTGTCATATACGGGCTTGGTGCTCAATGTAAACGAGACCGAGTGCCCTCATTAATTTGATCCACAGGTAGCACTCTTCATTATTTACAGCCGCTCCACCCAGCGCAGCGATGGATTCGCAACGGTTCACCGTGACTCCATCCTCTGTAGAAATGAAGTACTTGTCCCGGGTCTCTTTGATTCTCCTGGCAATCTGAGGGATTGCCCAGTCCCAAGTCTTATCCTCCCATTCAGAAGAACCTGGGGCACGATATAGAACCTTCTTGTTTCTCAAACCCGCCGTGTCCGCAGCAACCTGGAACATTGATGCACCTTTAGGACAAAGACTCCCAAGATTGATGGGATGATCGGGATCACCCTCTATATTGATGGGGTGCCCATGTTCGGAACTTACAATTGCCCCACAACCACAAGAACAATAAGGACAAATGGTGGGCGCTTCTTTCGCACCCTTGATTCTCAGTTCCTCTACTTCCTCGGCGATCGCCGATACATCAAAGCCAAAACGAAGTAGTGCGGTAGAAGCAAGAGATGCACCGGTAAGTTTGAGAAAACCCCTCCGTGAAAATTTCACCTTTTACACTCACTCCTTTCACAAAAGATTTCTCCCAAGCGAATACCCAAAATATCACCTCCAATCCTCACCAAAAATTTTGGAGGTCTTTAAAGTCACCTTAATAGACCTCCTAAAGTTTAGGAAACGGAAAACATATGAACAAAGGAAAATTTTCAATTTTTCGATACCATCTCTTGGAGCGAAAATTATCACCATTCATAGCTCGATTTTTATTTCTTCATTTGCCAACTATACCCTTATATACAACAAAAAATAAAAATTCCTTCTTTTTCCTATTTTTTAATAAAAATTAATCTTT
>JBFMAG010000004.1 GCA_040755895.1 Actinomycetota bacterium
AGATCGCACCGGATGCCAAATTTCCATCGGGACTACCCGTGAGCAGATGCCTCGATTCTTTATCCACCCCTTTTAATGCGGTAAGGATTGGAAATTTAGAATAACTGGTGATATTATTTTCCTAATTCACTCTCCTTTTTGAAAGGATCTTCAAAATTTCCGAGAGATATCTTTAAAAGTAGAAACAGACCTGCCGGCAGGCATGGCCTTTAGGTCTGTTAGTTGGATAACTTAGTTGGATAACAGTCTAAAGACCTGTTTGTACAGTGAGTTATATTCAGGGGGAAATTTAATGAAGAGAGAATTGATTGAGAGGATATTCGAATTGAAGAGGAAAAGAAACGCGGTCATTCTCGCCCACAATTACCAGGTGGGAGAGATTCAAGATATCGCCGATTTTGTGGGGGATTCTCTCGGTCTTTCCCGCCAAGCTGCACAGACGGAAGCCGATGTGATCGTCTTTTGTGGCGTTCACTTCATGGCTGAGACCGCTTATATCCTCAGTCCAGACAAGACGGTGTTACTACCGGATGCAAATGCGGGCTGTCCTCTCGCCGATACCATAACTCCAGAGACATTGAGGAACAAGAGAAGGGAGCATCCTAAAGCCGCAGTGGTCTGCTACGTCAATTCCTCAGCGGCGGTTAAAGCGGAGAGCGATGTTTGTTGTACCTCGGCCAACGCCGTGCAGGTTGTCGAATCCCTTAGAGAGTCGCAGATCATCTTCGTTCCCGATAAGAACCTTGGAAAATATGTGGCTTCGAAGAGCGGGAAGGAGATTATCCTCTGGGATGGCTGTTGTCCCATCCACGATAGTATCGCCGCGGAGCAGATACTTGAGCTAAAGGGAGGGCATCCGGAGGCGAAATTCATGGCTCATCCGGAGTGTCGCTCCGAAGTTTTAGCCTTCGCGGACGGCATTTACGGCACATCGGGAATGATCAGATACGCGAGAAATGTTGAGGCAAAAGAGATAATCGTTGGCACTGAGGCGGGCATGGTTTATCGGTTATCCAAGGAGAATCCGAAGAAAAAATTCTATGTTCCTGAGGGAGCCATCTGTCCCGATATGAAACTCACAACTTTAGAAAAGGTTTTGCATAGCTTGGAATCGCTTGAAACTAGGATTACCGTGCCCGAGGAGATTCGAGTTCGAGCTGAAAGAGCAGTGAACAAGATGGTCGAAATAGGCTAAAAGCAGTCGATAGTCGAAGGTCCAATGTCCAACGTCGAATGATAAATCCCACATCGTTCGACATACGACATTTGGCAATAAAGGGGGTTTATCGATGATACCAAGATATCTTGTAAATTTCGATTCCGACAAGTTGGAAAAATCCATTTATGATCTTCTGGTTATTGGGAGTGGAATCGCGGGGCTTACCGCCGCTCTTCGAGCCTGTGGGAAATACAAGACGCTTCTCTTAACCAAGAGTGAGGTCAAGGAGTCAACCACCTGGTACGCGCAGGGCGGAGTGGCAACAGCTGTGGGTAAGCACGATTCGCCCCAACTCCACTTCGAGGATACCATCTTGGCTGGAGATGGCCTCTGCGATCCTCGAGTGGTGAAGATTCTGGTAACTGAGGGACCCGGGCGGATAACCGATCTCATCCATTTGGGAGCCGAATTCGACCGCCTTGGGGGGGAGATGAGGCTCACGAGGGAAGGGGGACATTCGCTGCCCCGAATTTTGCATGCCGGAGATGCCACGGGAAGTGCCATTGAAAGCACTTTGGTGAGGGTGGCGAAGCTATGTTCGGGTTTGCAAATTAAAGAGCATGTTTTCGTGGTTGATCTTTTGGACTTTGATGGAAGATGCATCGGTGCCATCATTTTTGAACCCTCCCTTGGAAGAATTTCAATCTGTCTTGCCAAGGCGGTCATTCTGGCTACGGGTGGAGCCGGGCAGATTTATAGCGTCACTACAAATCCACCGATCTCGACCGGTGATGGCGTGGCCATGGCCTATCGGGCGGGCGCGGAGATAATGGACATGGAGTTCGTCCAATTCCATCCCACCGCCTTGGATGAGGAACAAAATCCTCGCTTTTTAATCACGGAGGCTCTGAGGGGAGAGGGAGCTTACCTGAGAGATTGCAAGGGAAACCGGTTTATGGCCCAAGTCCATCCCAAAGCTGAGCTCGCTCCGCGGAATATCGTCGTTCGGGGGATGGTCAAGGTGATGCACGATTGCAAAACCGATCACGTCTATTTAGATGCCACTCACATCTTCCCTTTGAAACTTAAGGAGAGATTTCCCACCATCTGGAAGAGATGCCAGGAGAGCGGATATGATTTGTCCACAGATCTCATCCCCGTTTCTCCAGCCGCTCATTTCATGATCGGTGGTGTTAAAACCGACATCTATGGAAGGACCAACCTCCCCGGTCTCTATGCCAGTGGAGAGGTAGCCGCCAATGGTGTTCATGGGGGAAACAGGTTGGCTAGCAATTCCCTTTTAGAAGGGCTCGTTTTCAGCAAGAGGATCATGGATATCCTAGAGGAGGAGATAAATGGGATTTCTCAAGAAGATTTACTTGGGATAAGGATGGCTTACGTATACCCCCGGAAGCCCAAGGATGTGAAGATTGAAGAATGCCGAAACTTGATTCAGAAGACCATGATGGAAGATGTAGGAGTAACCCGCTCCAGGATCAGCCTGAAGAGAGCCCTCAAGGTCATGGATTCTCTTAAGGATATTTTGAATATGGAGTTTTCTTCGGTGGAGGGATTTGAGCTACAAAATATGATCATAGTCGCTGAGCTTATTTGCAAATCCGCTTTAATGCGCGAGGAGAGTCGAGGAGTACACTTCAGGGAGGATTTTCCGGAAAAAGATGATGCAAATTGGAAGGAGCACATCGTTTTAAAAATCAACCACTGTCACCCCAGATAGTAGTGGCAAAGCTTGTTTTGCTAAAATGTCGCCAACAAATATTTAAATTCGTAAAATATGGTTAGATTCAGGAAGAATTTAAGTTAAAAAATTACAATTATAGAAATAATGGCGCATATTTCGTGACTATATGTACTGACCTTAAGAAAAAGCTTCCATATTATTTTTATCTTTAATGATGCTAACCAAAGTTTGCCTCGAGTTATCCAGGCTTTCAAATCCATAACCACGATCGGATTGAAAAGAAAAGGTATAAGCAAAAACTTTTTGGCAGAGGAATTATTATGAGCACGTTATCAGAGGCGAAAAGGCACTAGAGAAGATCCGAGAATATATTCAGAATAATCCAATGGTCGAGAAATTAAAATTTGAGGAAATTTACAGTCCGTAAGAAATCATCCTTGAAATCGAGCAAGCTCGACCACTACATTTAGATTTGAAGATACAATGTGCTCACTTTCGACATATGAAATGGTTGTACAATGGTGTACCTAAACTCTAAATTGATGGATAAGATCATAAAAGTTGCTTTGGAGGAAGACCTCAGTGAAGCGGGAGACATAACCACAAAGGCGGTATTCCCTGAACCTCAAAGATCGAAGGCGATCATCCTTTGTAAGGATTCTGGAATTATCGCTGGGATGGAAATCGCAGCCAGAGTATTCACACTCCTGGACAATTCCATCATTTTCAACCCACGGGTGGATGATGGAGAAAAGGTGCGACCTGAGCAGGTTTTAGCAACGGTTGAAGGTTTTACCCAAAGCATCTTGATTGGGGAGCGCACCGCCTTAAATTTCCTCCAGCACCTATCGGGAATAGCCACTTTAACCCATAAATTTGTTGAAAGGGTAAAGTCTTATCCGGTGAAGATCATGGACACCCGCAAAACCCTGCCCGGTTTGAGGGCACTCGAGAAATATGCGGTCCAAGTCGGGGGTGGTTTTAATCACCGTCTCGGTTTATACGATGGAGTTTTAATCAAGGATAACCACATCCGCGCAGCGGGTGGCATCGCCCAAGCGATAAAAACCGCTCACTCACATCTTTCCAACGAAGTAAAAATCGAGGTGGAAGCGGAAACTTTAGAGCAAGTGAAAGAGGCTTTAGAAGCTGGAGCCGATGTGATCATGCTGGATAACATGGATATCAATACCATGCGCGAGGCGGTAAAACTCGTAAACAAACGAGCTCTTGTTGAAGCATCTGGCGGCGTGACTCTTGAAAATGTAGTGGAGATGGCGAAGACCGGGGTGGATTGGATTTCCGTCGGGGTTCTCACTCAAGCGGCTTCTCCCCTCGACATCTCCCTTGAAATTCTTTCGATGAGCGATCAGCGATGAGCGATGATTAGCGACTCTGAACGAGTCCGTCTCTTACTCGGATTAAATTTATAGATCATTATTTAAGATCATTTCACTACCGACTCCCGATTCCTAACTATCGACTAAATAGGGGTGGAAATTATTGGATGCCCTTGAATTTTTGAATATTCTCTTGCATTACTTCAGGCTCTATGGCTATTATCTAATCTTCTTGGCACTGTTGCTGGAAAACATGGTCGTTATCGGTTTGTTCATGCCCGGCGAGACCATTTTGCTCGCGGCAAGTTTTTTCGCTTCACAGAGTCATTTCAATTTAACCCATGTTATCCTTACCGCCATCGCTGGTGCGTTTCTCGGCAATAATATCGGCTACTTCATTGGTAGAAGGGGAGGGCGTCCCTTCATCGAGAGATTTGGTGAACATTTTTTCATATCGAGGGAAAGGATCAGGGAGGCGGAGGAGTATTTCGACAATCACGGTGGCAAAACCATATTCATTGGACGCTTCGCCACGGGGATCAGGGTTTTTGTCGCCCCTTTGGCTGGAGCGTCACGCATGAATTATCTAAGATTTTTTCTTTACACAGCGCTCAGCGTGATCGTGTGGACTCTCTTGATCTCTACTGTGGGATATGCTTTCGGTGAGCATTGGGAGCTTCTATTGAGATTTCTTAAGCGGGCGAGTCGAATTTTATTCGTGGTAATAATCGGTCTTTTCTTTCTTTCATATTATCTTCGCCGCAGAAAACGTGAGCGATGAAAATGCGAGTGATGAAAATGTCCCTCGACGAAGTCCTATATTTCCTTAAGGATAAAAAGGGAGAATATGTATCCGGGGAATACCTTTCAAAACGTCTTTCGCTTTCGAGAACGGCCATCTGGAAGCAAATTCAAACCCTAAAAAGCCAAGGATACAAGATTGATGCCTCTCCACGCTTGGGATATCGGTTATGTTTCGTCCCAAATCTTCTCTTGCCCGTGGAGATAAGGTACAAGTTGTCCACGAAAATTTTGGGAAAGGAAATCCATCATTTTAAAGAAGTGGGATCGACGAATGACATAGCCAAGGATCTTGCAATCAGAGGTGCTCCTGAGGGAACCATCGTGGTTGCCGAAGGACAAACGAGAGGACGGGGAAGGTTGGATAGGAGGTGGTTCTCTCCACCTGGTGGAATTTGGATCTCCCTCATACTGAGACCTTCGATGAGTCCGGCTGATATCCCAAAGATTACGCTCATGACATCGGTTGCCGTCGCCAAGGCTATTGGCGAGGTCACGGGACTGAGAGTTGAGATTAAATGGCCCAATGATATTCTGCTCCGTGGCAAAAAGGTGGCTGGTATCCTGACGGAGATGGGGGCGGAGACCGATCGATTGAACTTCGTGGTCGTGGGCATCGGCATAAATGCCAACGTGGATATTTTTCCTCCAGACCTTGAACCCCATGCCACATCGGTCAGAAGGGTTTTGGGGGAGAGCGTAGATCGCTTAAAATTGCTCAGGTGCCTTCTTGGGCGGTTGGAACGGAAGTATATTCGATTACAAGAGGGGAGATTTAAAGGGATTTTAAATGAGTGGAAGGAGCTATGCGCCACTTTGGATGCTCAAGTCAAAATTTCCACTGTGGATGGCGAAATTCAGGGGAAGGCAATTGGTGTCGATGAACACGGTGCGCTCATCTTGAAGCTTGCATCGGGAAAAACCAAGACCATCTATGCGGGCGATGTCACCATTTTGCGCGAGGCTTAGAATTAGTCAAGGTGGGTAGTTACCTTTTTGTTTTGCGGCAGATGAACCGCCGCGCTACAAATTTTGTCTTTAAACTCAAGGCATGGCCTCTCAATCCCTTTGATCCGCTTGACAAGGGATCTTATTTAGGATAAATTGTCAACCAAATTCTTAAATTGGTTAACATTTTTATCTAGGGGGTGATTTAATTGAGGATCGGGATTCGAGACATGATTTTGGTTGCTCTCTTCGCGGCTTTGACGGCTATAGGAGCTTGGATTCGAATTCCCATTCAACCCGTTCCCGTTACTTTTCAGGTGTTCTTTGCTTTGCTGGCTGGAGCAATCCTTGGCGCATGGCTGGGTGCTTTAAGCCAGATCATCTACATTTTACTAGGGTGCATAGGATTGCCAGTCTTCGCCGGAGGTTCATCGGGTTTGGGTGTACTATTTGGTCCAACCGGGGGCTATCTTTTTGGATTCATTCTTGGAGCCTACATAATTGGTAAGTTGGTTGGGATAAGACAGAACTCCGGATATCTTTGGTTTTTGGTATCCATGTTAGTCGGTGTCGTCGTCATTTATCTGCTGGGAATAATCCAGCTCGTGATGGTTACCAGGATGACGCTCCAGAAAGCTTTAGCCGTGGGGGTGTTTCCCTTTATCGGAATCGACCTCGTAAAAGCTCTATTAGCGGCATTAGTAGCTCGAAAAATATCTCGATTCAGTGAGTATATCGCGGACTGATATTCTGTCTTACTCCCCAAAAATTTGCCACACTATTTGAATTTATTATGAGTTTGTTATACTATTTTTAAAAAGTATAACAAAGGAGTAAATCATGGCTTTAATAGTTAAAGGAAAGATATCTAAAAAGGGTTGGGTGGTTATTCCTGCTGAGCTGAGAAAACGGTATGGTATAAAACCAGGATCGGAAGTCCAAATTGTGCCAGAGAAGGATCATCTCAGGGTGGTTCCGGTTATGGATGATCCCATCCATATGACCTCAGGGAAATATGCGGGCAAAACCTCTCTCACGACGGCTTTACTTGAGGAACGAAAGAGGGAGCTCGAACATGAATAACCAGGAGGAAATCAAAGAGGAAATATATATCCTGGACAGTTTCGCTCTTCTCGCTCATCTTGAGCGAACAAATGGGTGGCAGAAAGTCTTGGAGTTATTGGAAAGAGCAGCAAATGGTGAACTAAAACTATACATGAGTTTAGTTAATTTAGGCGAGGTCTATTACATCTTGAAGAGAGAAAGGGGCTTAAAAGAAGCTGAAAATATGGTTCTCGATGTCGATCAACTCCCCATCAAAAAACTCGATGCCGACTGGGAAAGGATTAAATCGGCTGCCTCAATTAAAGCGGATTATCCTATCGCTTATGCGGATGCTTTCGTGGCTGGTCTGGCGAAGGAGTTGGGTGCCCCCGTGGTTACGGGTGATCTTGAATTTAAACACTTAGAGGAGATCATCTCAGTGGTTTGGCTTTGAAGATCAGGTGGATAGCTTTAAGAGTAAGGTTTTGGAGGCAGAGCAGGGAATGTTACTCGCCATAGATGTGGGGAATACCCAAACAGCCGTTGGCGTCTTCAAGGGCGACGAACTCCGCTGTCACTGGCGCATCTCCACAAATAAGGAGGAAACAGCGGATGAACTCGCCATTACCCTTTCCGACTTGCTGGCTTTGAAGGGTTTCGCATTAAATGACCTTACTGCCATCATTATCTCATCCGTTGTCCCACATTGTACGATCTCTTTGATCGAGATGGCCCGCAAGAATTTGGGGATAGAGCCTTTGGTGGTAAGTCCTGGGGTGAGAACAGGGATACCCATCCTTTATGACAATCCCCATGAAGTTGGAGCGGATAGAATAGCGAATGCAGTGGCCGCTTACGAACTTTATGGAGGTCCGGTAATAGTGGTGGACTTCGGAACTGCAACCACCTTCGACGCCATCTCGGAAAAGGGTGAGTACCTAGGTGGCGCCATTGCCCCAGGAGTTGAAGTCGCTGCCCAGGCTCTGTTCAGTGCTGCAGCCAAGCTTTCGGGAGTGGAGCTGGTAAGACCTCCTTCTCCCATTGGCAAGAATACTCGGGCAAGCCTGCAATCGGGCATCATATTTGGTTCCGCTGGATTGGTGGACACCTTGGTGAGGAGGATTAAGAAGGAGATGAGGGGTAATCCGAGGGTGATTGCCACCGGAGGTCTTGCCGAACTCATGGCTCCCGAGTGCGAAACCATCGATGAAGTTAACCCACTTCTAACCTTAATTGGACTCAAGAAGATTTATGATAAAAATATCTAACTATTTCACTATTTTGGAGATATTTAACTCCAGGATGTCTTCAGCTCCCTTCGCCTTGAGCTTGGGAATCAAAGTATTGACCTCGCTTTTATTTACAACCGTCATTACCTCGTAATAATTGGCGTGATATAATTTGGAGACCGTGGGTTTTTTCATCGCTGGCAACGCCCTGACCACGGCATCCAATTTTTCTTCGGGCACGTTCATACAGAGCAGAACCCGACCCCTTGCTTCTATCACTCCGAGCAGTAATGTCTTAATCTCCTCAATGGCCTTTCTCTTCTCCGAATTTTCCCATGATTCCTTGTTCGCTATGAGTTTTGTCGTGGATTCCATGATAGTTCCAATGATCTTCAATCTGTTTTTCCGCAGAGTCTCACCGGTTTCAGTTAAGTCCACGATTACATCCATGAGTTCTGGAACTTTAGCCTCCGTCGCTCCATAGGAATAGAAAATCTTCACCGGTATCCCCAGCTTTTCAAAATAATCCTTGGTAATGTTGGGAAATTCAGTTGATATTCTGCTTCCTGGGGTGATTTGTTCAGGAGATTCTATTTCTGATTCCTGGAAGACCGCTAAGACCATCTTGACCGGTTCGGTGGTTACTTTACTGTAGGGAAGATCCGCCACCTCAACGACATCCGCTCTGGACTCCAAAACGCAATCAAGACCGGTAATCCCAAGGTCGAAATAACCTTCTTCCACATACTTTGGTATCTCTTGAGGTCTTAAGATTTTTACCTGCGAGATCCTGGGATCATAAATGACCGGATTATACCCCCGAAATTCCCTCTTCACCTCGAGGTCCGCTTCCTTGAAAAGCAATAGGGTTTGTTCCTCTAGACTTCCCTTGGGAAGGGCTATTTTTAACATTTTTAACCTCCTCGACAGTGCCTGCCGACAAGCAGGAAGCGAAGCTTTGCTAGAAGAATAGCACATTTACATTCAAATGTTAAAATCCATTCTCAAGCAAATTTGCTTCAAATTTTTCAATTTTATGTTAAAATGTACACAAAATTGTGCACAGAAAAATATGGTTATGGAACTAGTTCGTATTGGGGAGAAAATAATCAACCGAGACAGATTACTAAAGCTTGTGAGCGAGATACTCCACAGGCGCTCTCGTGGTGCTACTCAACAAGAAGTCGCTTCGGTACTGGGTGTAGAGCGCTCTTTTGTTTCTCATCTCGAGGGTTTGGGTGAGATAAGAAGAGGAAGGCGGATAGCTCTAGTTTGTCTCTCCGCAGAGAATAGGACCCAGATTGAGGAGATAGCCAGGGAATATGCTGTGGATTTCATTTTCCTTCCAGACGAAGATCATGGGCATTTCACCCTATCGGGTGAGAATCCCATAGAACTTTTCAATCAGGTCTTGGAGATTTTGACCAAACTTAAGGAGTTTGATTTAGTGATCTTATTAACCCTGGATAAAGGGCTTTCCCTTTTAGAGAAGGTACTCGGTAAAGAAGTTGTGAGCATTCCCCTTTGCAAGCCAAGCGGGGGGTATTTAAATCCTCAAGAATTAAAATCCCTACTATCCAAATTAATCGTCAAGGGGAAGGGAGGTAAGTGGCGTGAAAGAGGTCGTAAGTATAAGTCTTGGATCCTCAAAAAGAGACCACGAAGTAGAAGTTGAGCTTTTGGGAGAAAAATTCAGTATCCGCAGGATAGGAACGGATGGAGATTTCAATAAAGCTATCCACCTTTTGAGAGAGATGGACGGAGAGGTTGATGCCATTGGATTGGGTGGAATCGATCTTTATCTTTATGCTGGTGAAAAGAGATATCTAATAAAGGATGCTGCCAAATTGAAGGGAGCGGTGAGTAGAACTCCGTTGGTTGATGGGAGTGGATTGAAGAATGTGTGGGAGAGAGAAGTGGTTCAGTATTTGCAAACGGAGAGGGGATTAAATTTTAAAGGAAAAACGGTGCTCATGGTGAGTGCCGTGGATAGGTTTGGATTGGCCGAAGCCCTGGCCGCCGCGGGCTGCAATATGATCTTTGGAGATTTGATTTTTGGCTTAAACATCCCCATTCCCATAAGATCCTATACGAGTTTTCTTATTTTGGCGCGGATACTCCTTCCCATCGTGACCAAGATGCCCTTCAAAATGCTTTATCCCACGGGAAGCGAACAGGAAAAAGAATCAAGGGCGAAGTATGGCAAATATTACGAGGAAGCTGACATCGTTGCCGGAGACTACCTCTTTATAAGGAAATACATGCCCTTGGATATGAGAGGAAAATGGGTTTTAACCAACACGGTGACTCCTTCGGATGTAGACGAACTAAGGAGTCGGGGTGTAGAGTATCTGATCACCACTACCCCAGAGTTTCAAGGCAGATCCTTTGGAACAAATGTGATAGAGGCAATCCTCGTGGCTCTCATCGGCAAGCCCTGGGAGCATATAAGATCGACTGAATATCTCTCCCTTATGCGGAGACTCGATTTTGAGCCCAGGGTGGAGAAGCTTAATTAGTCGCTCCTTTAAATGAAAAATTCAAAGTGAAAAATGATGGCAGATGCAGTATTTTATGCAGATAAAAAGTTATTTAGGGAATTTACCAAACTAAAGCATATTATTAGTGGGGTGAGGAATGGGGAAGTTTGGCTTCTTAGTACATCCATTGAGCATTGAGGATGTAGCAAAGAAGTACAAAATTGCTCGAAAGGTTTCACCCAAATTGGTGGCGGGTGTGTTGAAGAGAAGGCGCCCCTTCGTAATTTCTGAAGCCACAGGAATTATATCTTCAACGGGAGCGGAAGCTAAGGGATGGTTTATAGCCGTTCCGCTTTTGCCTCATCAGATGTTGGAGTTGGATGAGGAGTTTGTGATCGAGAAAATTGTGAAAGCATGCAAGATCGCTAGAAAGAGGGGGGCGCGAATCGTAGGGTTGGGTGCTTTCACCGCCTTGGTGGGTAATGGCGGTCGAAGGATTGCAGATCGAATTGATATCGCAGTAACCACGGGTAACACTTACACCGTTGTCACCGCCATTGAGGGAATCAAAAGGGCTGCTGCAGTAATGGACATCGATTTGAGTGAAGCTTGTCTGGCTGTGGTTGGAGCCACTGGTTCAATTGGTAGCGCTTGCGCCCAATGTCTGGCTCCGGAGGTAGGGGAACTCCGACTAGTCGGGCGCAATATGGAAAGACTCGAATACCTCGTTGGAGAGGTCAAAAGGATTTCAAAAAAGGATGCTATAATCTCCACGGATATTTCCGCGTGTGTGCGCGAGGCGGATGTAATAATTTCGGTAACCGGAGCCGTTGGTGATGTCATTCTTCCAGAGGATATCAAACCCGGTGCCGTAATTTGTGATGTTGCCAGACCACGGGATGTCTCTCAAAGAGTGGCTGAAGCGAGAGACGATGTCCTCGTCATCGAAGGTGGGATAGTCAATGTCCCGGGCGATGCCGATTTAAATTTCGACTTCGGTTTGCCCAAGGGAATGGCTCTTGCGTGCATGGCGGAAACCATGATTTTAGCTTTGGAGGGGAGATACGAGGATTATACTTTGGGCAAGGATATAAGCGTGGAGAAGATAGAGGAGATGCAAGAGCTGGCAAAGAAACACGGTTTTGAACTCGCGGGCTTAAGGAGTTTTGACAAGGCCATGACCCCTGCGCAGATTGAAGAGGTGAAAAGAAACGCTTGGTCCCACAAAGCAAAATTCCATTGAGAATAAGTTATCCATATTTTTAGAATTTACCATATGCGTGATCATCTAAAGAGGGGTGGACGCCCCCCTTTAGAAAAATATTCGGGATTTATGACAACATGTGTAATAAGTTTTGACAATTGAGAAATATTTTCCTATAATAGCTTTTACTTGTGGCACTGCTTGACCTGCTGCTGGCAGGCACGGAGTGCCACTTTTATCAAATATAGTCGATTTCCGATGAGCGATGATCGTTCAAACTTTTTTGTGCTGTCGAAAATCCTCATCGGTTAAAAAGAGGTGAAGGGATTGTTGAAGAGAGAGATAATCCTAACTCCGGGTGGTTATAGAAAATTGGTGGAAGAGTTGCGCTTCTTGGTGACCGAGAGACGAAAGGAAGTGGCAAAGAGGATCAGAGACGCCATCACCTTCGGTGATCTTAACGAGAACTCTGAATATGATGATGCCAAAAATGAACAGGCATTCATCGAAGGTCGCATAATGCAAATCAATGAAATTCTCTCGCGCGCTAAGGTCATTGAGGATAAGCACATAAAGACGGATAGAGTCACCTTGGGTTCCGTTGTAACCCTACGGGATTTGGAATCGGATGAGAAAGTCGAATATTTGATGGTGGGATCGATTGAAGCAGATCCAGATAACCATAAAATTTCCAATGAATCACCAGTGGGCAGAGCAATTATGGGTAAGAAAGCCGGTCAAGTTGTCAAAGTTCATGTCCCTCAAGGTCACGTTAAATACGAGATCGTGAACATAAGAAAAGCCAATTAAAATTCCCCCAAAAACATTCCACATCCTTGGCGGAAATCTAACCTCTTACATTATTCCCTACACTTTGCGGTTATAGTATCATCGAGTTGGCATAGACATCCTATGCCCTAGACATAAATAAAGCGATCTCTAAGAGAGATGCGCCTTCCAGGATACTCTTATCGAATTATTAAGAGTGAATTATGTCTAGGCTATAAACATCCTATAAAGATCAGGATGTCTGATAAGAGCTGTCAGATTAAAAGATTTGTGTTTTAATCTGTGTAATCATTATACCAGGAAGGAATGAGTGAAAAGTTGAATCACTGGGCTGACCAAATCGCCGATGAGGCGATAAGGATTCGAGGCAAGAAACATCTCATTGCCACGGGTATTACCCCCTCAGGACCAATTCATTTGGGTAATATTAGGGAGGTAGTCACCGCTTACGCCATCCATCGAGCATTGCAAGATCGGGGAGCGATATCAAAATTAATTTATATCGCTGATACATCAGATCCCTTACGGAAGGTTTATCCGTTCTTACCCAAAACCTATGTCGAATACGTGGGTATGCCC
>JBFMAG010000005.1 GCA_040755895.1 Actinomycetota bacterium
TGAGAAGACGGATCTAGGACAGGATACCGTTCACACCAGTAGGATCGTGCCCCTACATCCAGCCACACAGAAACTTTCCGTGTGTATGATACGTCGGATTATAAAATGCCTGATAGATAAGTATGCAGATTTACCTGATGCTTTTCCAGCCTGGCTCCGTGTAAAGTTCGATTTACTCCCCAGATCCCTTGCCCTTCAAGAAATTCATTTCCCAACTACGGAATCCTTATGCCATAGGGCGAGATCAAGGCTTCTATTTGAGGAACTTTTCCTCATGCAACTTGGCTTAGCCATTCGAAAAAAGCGTATAGAGCGAGAGACCAATGGAATCAGGCATATCATCGAAGGCGAGCTCCTAAAGAATTTTTATTCATTATTGCCTTACGAACTGACCGAAGATCAAAAAAAAGCAATCGCCGAGATACAGAGAGACATGGCCAGTCCCCATCCCATGAATCGACTTTTACAAGGGGAAGTAGGGTCGGGAAAGACCGTTGTTGCTGTAGCCGCTTTGCTCATCACCATCCAAAATGGACATCAGGGAGCGATAATGGCTCCCACCGAGGTTTTAGCCGAGCAACATTTCCACAAAATTAGAGATTTGGTAAAGCCCCTTGGTATTAGGGTAACCCTGCTTACGGGGGGTACACCCCCAAGAGAGAAAGGGGAAATTCAAGAGAAAATCCGCCAAGGAAAGGTGGATCTTGTCGTGGGCACCCATTCCCTCATTCAAGAGGGAGTTCAGTTTAAATCTTTGGGATTGGCGGTAATCGATGAACAACATCGATTCGGGGTGAGGCAAAGAGTGAGCTTAAAGGAAAAGGCCCCGAAACATGGTGGGCGAGGATACAATCCAGATGTCCTCATCATGACGGCTACTCCGATCCCTCGAACGCTTTCCCTCACTCTCTACGGCGATTTGGATGTATCCATCATCCGTGAACTTCCCAAGGGAAGAAAACTAGCGGAACATGTGGAAACCATCGTTTGTGATCGCAAACATCGACGGTGGGCTTACGAGAAGATGAAAAGCGAAATAAAGCGAGGGCGACAGGGCTATATCATTTGTCCTCTAATTGAGGAGTCCGATAAATTAGAGGTCCTGCCTGCCCGCAGGCAGGTAAAAGCGGTGATGGAAGAAGTCGAGAGACTTAGAACTCAAATCTTCCCCGACTTAAGAGTTGGTTTCATCCACGGTAAGCTTAAACCAGTGGAGAAGGAAGAAGTCATGCGAAAGTTCCGAGACGGTGCGCTGGATATACTCATCTCGACGACAGTCGTAGAAGTGGGTATCGATATACCCAATGCCTCAGTCATGATAATCGAGGACGCTGAACGGTTCGGCTTGGCTCAACTGCATCAATTAAGAGGCAGAATTGGTAGGGGAAAGTATAAATCTTATTGTATCCTTTTCGCCGATCCGGTCACTGATGAAGGCAAAAGACGCATTGAAGTCATTGGAAATATTGTCGATGGTTTCAAACTCGCCGAAGCCGATCTTGAAATCCGTGGCGAAGGTGAGCTTTTTGGTACCCGTCAATCGGGTCTGCCCGATTTAAAACTGGCTAAACTCATAAGGGATATCGACATCCTCTTAAAAGCCAGAAAAGAGGCCTTTGAATTGGTTGAGAGGGATCCCAATTTATCCCAACCGGAACATCGTTTATTGTTAGGCGAGGTAAAAAAGAAATTTGTGGCCAATTTAGAGTGGCTATTCCACAGCTAGTAATTAGTTAGGAATCGGTAGCATTGCAAAGCGTCGCAGTTCACAACGAAAACAAAAAAATCATCAACTACCGACCACGGACTGATTTTAGATGAGGGTTATTGCAGGTATTGCGAAGGGAAGAAAATTGGTAGCTCCAAAGGGGAGAGAGGTACGCCCCACTGCGGATAGGATAAAGGAGGCGCTCTTCGACATCCTTGAAGAAAAAATCAAGGAATCCAAGGTCCTCGATTTATATGCGGGAGCGGGTAGCCTTGGTATCGAAGCCTTAAGCAGGGGAGCGGAATTTGCGGTTTTTGTGGATGATAATCCCTCCTCAATTCGGGTTTTAAAGAGAAATTTAGAACACACGGGTTTTTCCCAAAAAGCGAGGATCCTTAAGAATAAGGTTGAGGTAATTGTTAAACGTCTACTTGAGGAAAATGAAGAATTTAATTTGATTTTTCTAGACCCTCCCTATAAAATTAACGTTGTCGAATTAAGTTCAGTTCTTAACAAAAACGCAGGTTTTTTGGCTCCTGAAGGAGTGGCGGTTTTAGAACATTCTTCACGCAGGGCCCCGATTCCCATTGAGAATTTGGAAATTCAATTTACCCGGAGATATGGAGATACGGCATTAAGTTTTTACAGTAAGATCAAAAGTGGCGAACACCTCAAGCACAAATAAGAAAAGAGATATAAATTCCACAAAGGCTAAGGAGAAATTTGAATTTAAGGAGGCCATCATGCGGGTAGCAGTTTGCCCAGGAAGTTTTGATCCCATTACTACAGGACACCTGGATATAATCGAAAGAGCCCTCAATCTTTACGATAAAGTCGTAGTGGGTATAGCTAAAAGCCCTCCCAAAAAGCCACTTTTCTCATTGGAGGAAAGAATAAGATTCGCAATGAACGCCACATCAAGCATGGAGGATGTCACCGTCGATACCTTTGATACTTTGGTTGTTGAATTTGCCAGGAAACACAATGCTCATGTAATAATCAGGGGTTTGAGAGCAGTCTCCGATTTTGAACACGAATTTCAAATGGCTCAACTCAATCGAAAGCTCGATCCCACAATTGAAACCCTATTCATGATGGCTAGCCCACAGTATGCCTATTTGAGTTCCAGCGCTGTAAAAGAGATAGCCGAATACGGCGGTTGTGTCAAAGGACTTGTTCCTTCCGAAGTTGAGAAGAGTTTGCTCAAAATATACTCTCTATCCAAGAGAGGGGGTCTATAACTATGGATATCATGGCTTTAATCGACAAATTGGAAGATCTTATCGCTCGTAGCAAAAAGGTTCCACTCAGTTCGAGTGTTATAATCAGCGAACAAAAACTCTATGAAATCATCGATCAAATACGAGGTACGCTCCCTGAAGAGTTAAAACAAGCTCGCTGGATTGTGAAGGAAAGACAGGAGATGCTGGCGGAGGCGGAGAAGGAAGCGAATCGCATCATAGATGAGGCTAGACAGAAGACACAAGCCATAACATCCGAAACCGAAATCGTAAAACTGGCTGAGCAAAGAGCGACAGAAATCATTGAAGCAGCCAGAGCAAAGGAGAGAGAAATTCGATTGGGCGCTGAAGATTATGCTGATGAGATGCTGGCCAATTTAGAGGTAAATCTGGGAAAACTCCTCACAGCTGTGCAAAGAGGAAGAGATAGACTTCAGGGGAAGATGGAATCCAGAAGCTGAAAGTCCCCTTTTTTATCGGAGACAAACCTATTTTTCCGATTTTAATTTCAAGGTTCTTGTGTGTCCTTCCCCTCCACAAGAACTTTTTCAATTTTTGGGATTAAACTTTAGCGGATACAAGATTGTGATATAATCTTTGTCTAATGAGGAAGGAGAAAAAGATGACTGAATTAATAATTGAGGTATCCGATCTATTAAGAGAAATGGGAAAAGAATTAGAGATCAAGATGAGCAAGGAATTTTCTCCTCTAAACCTGGGAACGCAGGAAGTCAAATTCGCCAAACCGGTGGATTTGAATTTAACCCTCGAGAATGTGGCCTCCGGCGTGCTCGCTCAAGGAACCGCTGAAGGAATTTTAATTCTGCAATGCAACCGCTGTCTTAAAGAGTTCGCTTGCCCCATGAAAGTGAAGATAGAGGAAATATTCTGCCATCCATCAAAATCACAAGAGCTTGAGGAGAGGGAAACCTTTCCCACCATGGGTGAGAGAATAGATTTAGCTCCGGTCATTAAACAGGCATTCTTGTTGGCCATTCCCATGAAGGTGCTTTGCAATCCCAAATGCAAAGGTCTGTGCCCGATGTGTGGAAAGAATTTAAATGAGGGGATGTGTGATTGTCCAAAACAAGAAATCGATTCTCGATTCTTAATCCTCAAGAAATTGCTGAAGAAGTAAATCGTCGGTGATCGATGAAGTTAAATTCAGTCGATCGTCGATGGCTTATAGCGATGGTTAAAAACTACTGATATGGACGGAGGTAAAAATGGCTGTTCCAAAAAGAAAGATATCCAGATCCAGGAGGGATAAGAGACGAGCACATTGGAGGATTTCCATGCCCACTTTCTCGGAATGCCCACAATGCCATCAACCAAAGCTAGCCCACCGCGTTTGTCCGAACTGTGGTTATTACGGTGGCAAACGCGTAATGGAAATAGAATAGAATTCATGGAAGAGGGATACACTTGGCATTGGAGGATAAGACGGTAAGAATAGCGGTAGATGCAATGGGGGGCGACTATGCTCCAGGGGAGATAGTTAAGGGAGCAATCCTGGCTGCCAAGGAGGAAACCGGCATTGAACTAATATTGGTGGGCCGTTTGGATATCTTAGAGGATCAGCTGACCGAGTTTGATGCTCCCAGTAATATTATCATTGAATCAGCTCCCGACGTAATTGAAATGGGCGAAAATCCCTCCTGGGCAGTGAGAGCCAAGAAAAACTCCTCCATAGTTGTGGGAATGAAGTTGATCCATGAGGAAAAGGGGGATGCGATCGTTTCCGCTGGCAACACTGGGGCTGTTGTCAGTGCAGCTTTCTTGATTCTAGGCCGCATCAAGGGAATTTCCAGGCCGGCCATTGCCACCATCATTCCCACTCCAAGCAAACCCGTTCTTTTGTTAGATGTTGGGGCCACCACGGATTGTAAACCTCAAAACATACTCCAATTCGCCAAGATGGGTCAGGCCTATCTCACAAATATACTGAAAATTGAGAATCCTTCCATCGGAATCCTAAATATAGGGGAGGAAAGAGGCAAAGGAAATGAGCTAGTTCAAGAGGCTTACAGACTATTGGAGAAGTCCAAATTGAAGTTCATAGGTAATGTGGAAGGGAGAGGCATTCTATTTGGAAAAGCGGATATCGTAGTTTGCGATGGATTCACAGGCAATGTAGCTCTTAAATTGATGGAAGGTATGGCAGAAATGTTTTTCTCTAAGGTGAAATCGACCACTACCGAATCCTTTGCCTCCAGATTGGGAGGACTTCTTCTCGCCACGGGACTCAAAAAGTTGAAAAGAAAACTCGATTATCAGGAATATGGTGGAGCTCAACTTTTGGGCATAAACGGGGTCTGTATCATCAGTCATGGTAGCTCCAGAGCAAAAGCCATCAAGAATTCAATAAGATTAGCTGCGGATACCGTTAGAAAAGGCGTTGTCTTGGCAATAAAGGAAAGCATCGAAAATGATCGTGAAATGGAATAAGATTAATTCCAAACTGGCTCCCGTGGGAATAGTGGGGATTGGTTCCCACGTTCCCAAAAGAGTGTTGACAAATTTTGATTTAGAGCGGATTGTGGACACCAGCGACGAATGGATTAAGACCCGGACTGGCATCATCCAGAGACGAATCGCCGGCGAAACCATCTGCACCTCAGATTTAGCATCGGAAGCGGCTCGAAAGGCCCTTGTTGACGCCAATCTCGACACCAGAGATGTTGATCTTATCATCGTGGCCACCGCTTCACCCGATATGATCTTTCCCTCTACTGCCTGTCTTACCCAGCATAAAATTGGAGCAAACTGTCCCGCTTTTGACATTTCCGCCGCTTGTACCGGATTCGTTTATGGTTTATCCATTGCCTCTCAATGCATAGCCACGGGGCTCTTTGAGACGACTCTTCTCATCGGGGCTGATGCCCTAACCCGTTATGTAAACTGGTTGGATAGAAGTACTTGCATACTCTTTGGAGATGGTGCTGGAGCAGTTGTTCTCCAGCGGGTTGAGGAAGGATATGGGATATTAGCCAACTATTTGGCCGCCGATGGCTCTGGTTCAGATTTACTCAAGATACCAGCTGGTGGTGCTCTCATTCCCGGAAGTGAAGAATCCGTCAAAGATGGACTTCACCACATTCATATGAGTGGCAATGAAGTGTTTAAATTCGCCGTTCGTGCCATTCCAGATGCAGCGAAAGGAGCACTAAATTTAGCCAATCTTTCCATCGAGGATGTAGATTATTTCATCCCCCACCAAGCGAACAAGCGTATTATCGAGACTGCGGTGGCAAAATTAAAGATCAGTCCAGACAAAGTGGTCACCAACCTTTACAAATACGGAAATACTTCCACCGCTTCCATTCCTCTAGCTTTGGATGAGATTTGGCGAGAAGGGAAATTAAAGCGGGGGGATATTTTACTCTTCGTTGGATTCGGTGCCGGACTCACTTGGGGAGCAAATGTGGTCCGATGGAGCAAGGAGGTCTCCAATGGACTTTAGAACTGAGATTTGTGACCTGCTGGGGATAGAGTATCCCATTATACAAGGAGGGATGGCCTGGGTTGCTACAGCCGAATTGGCGGCTGCTGTTTCAAATGCAGGTGGTTTAGGGATTATTGGTGCCGGGCACATGCCCGCCACGGAATTGGAAAGGGAAATCCTCAAGGCAAAGGAGCTTACGGATAAACCCTTTGGTGTAAACCTCATGCTACTCGCCCCGCACGTAGACGAACTCTTCAAAGTCGTTTTAAAAGAAGAAGTACCCATCGTAACGACGGGCGCAGGAAATCCAGGACGGTATATGCCCGCTTTGAAGGAAAGGAATATAAAGGTTCTACCCGTATGTGCCTCCGTTGCCCTGGCACAGCGACTGGAGCGGATGGGAGCCGATGCAATAATTGCTGAGGGAATGGAGGCAGGGGGACATATCGGAGATTTAACCACCATGGTATTGGTCCCGCAAGTTGTGAATGCGGTAAGCATCCCAGTCATTGCAGCCGGCGGAATCGCAGATGGAAGAGGATTAGCTGCTGCCCTTGTCCTAGGCGCTAAGGGTGTTCAGATGGGAACAAGATTCATGTGTGCCCAAGAGTGTACTGTCCATCCAAACGTCAAGGAAAAAGTGGTCAAAGCCAAAGATAGAGATACAGTGGTTACTGGATATTCCACAGGACATCCCGTGCGGGTACTCAAAAATAAGCTGGCTAAGGAGTTTCAAAAGATGGATGCGGAGGGTCGCGGTGAGGATCTGGAGAAAATGGGAGTGGGTAGGCTCCGATTGGCTATGCGCGAAGGCGATGTAGAATGGGGAAGTGTAATGGCTGGTCAATGTGCTGGATTGATACATGAAATTAAAAGCGCTCGAGAGATCATAAACGATATTGTCACGGAGACCCGTTGGGTTTTAACCGAATTGAACGTTAAAGTGAAATAAATAACTTCAACCGTCCTTTCAGCGTTTTCACCATCAATTAAAAACTCGGAAATAAGAAAAAGATGGGGGAGAATTCGATTCGGAAAATTGCCTTTATCTTTCCCGGGCAAGGATCTCAATATGTTGGAATGGGAAGGGCTTTAGTCAATACTTTTCCAAGAGTGGCTCAGTTCTTCAAAGAGGCAGAAAAAATTCTCGGAAGAGATCTCTCTTTCTTATGCTTTCATGGTCCAAGGCAAAAATTGGCAGAAACCGTAAATACGCAACCCGCCGTATTCATCGTTAATTGCATTTGTTGGTTTCTCTTGAACGGAGAGGATATTAAACCCGATGCCGTTGCGGGCCATAGCCTCGGCGAGTACTCCGCACTGGTAGCCGCAGGGGTATTGGATTTTTCGGAAGCCCTAAAGCTCGTTGCCAAACGAGCTGAACTAATGGAAGAAGTCTCGAGAGAATTCCCGGGAAAGATGCTCGCGGTATTGGGTATGGATTCGACGTTCGCCGCAGATATCGTGGATTCTCTGAGAAGCAACGGGATTATTAACATCGCTAATTATAACTGCCCCGGTCAAGTGGTAATCTCAGGGGAAAAACAGGTGATCGAACGAGCAGCCAAGTTGCTCAAAGAAGCTGGAGCCAAACGCGTTGTGGAACTAGAGGTAAGTGGGGGATTTCACTCCCCCTTAATGAAGAAAGCGGAAAGACAATTTGCTAACCACCTTGATGCCATTTCCTTTAAAGATGCTAAAATACCGGTGGTCTCCAATTATACGGCAAGACTTTCCACAGAGGGTGAAGAATTGAAAGATGCGCTGCGCAAACAAATTACCGGTTCGGTACTCTGGGAGCAATCCATTTTACAAATGCTCAAGGTGGGAATCAATGTCTTCATCGAAGTAGGACCGGGCAAAGTTCTTTCGGGATTGATTAAAAGGATAGCTCCTTCGGTCAGAATTTTAAATGTTGAAGACGTTAAATCTTTCCATCAAACTATACAAGCTCTAATCTAAGACAGGATTCCATATATAAAAACAGATTTAATTAAATGTATTGTCTCAAATTCCAAATGCAAAGTGTAAAATGACAATCCAGAATTTAAATGATTATAAAATCAACAATAATTTTACATTTTGATCTGTCATTTTTATTTTTGATTTTTACATTTTTGCATTTACGATATAAAAGGCAGTGAATAGATAAATTATAAATTTGGGGGTGTGAAATGTTTGATTTGAAGGAGAGAGTAGCCCTGGTCACGGGAAGTGCGAGGGGAATTGGACGGATAACTTGTTTAAAATTGGCGAAGCTCGGAGCTCACATCGTCGTCAACGATATAGCTGATAAGGAGGCATCTGAGCTCACCCGAGAGATCGAAAAACTCGGAAGGAAAGCCACATTCATAAAGGCAAATGTCTCCATCCTTGAGGAAGCGAAAAAGCTTATCGAGGAAACGGTTAAAATCTTCGGTGGGATCGATATTTTAATCAACAACGCTGGAATTACCCGGGATAATCTTCTCATTCGAATGAAGGAAGAAGAATGGGATGCCGTTTTGGCCGTCAATCTTAAGGGCACCTTCAATTGCACACAAGTGGCGGCAAAATATATGTTGAAGCAACGCCGGGGGGCCATAGTAAACATCGCCTCTGTTGTGGGAATCGCCGGAAATGTGGGACAAGCCAACTATTCAGCCTCTAAAGCCGGGGTCATTGGACTGACCAAAACGGTCGCTAAAGAACTAGCCTCACGGGGAATTCGAGTTAATGCCATAGCCCCGGGATTCATCGAAACGGATATGACCCGAA
>JBFMAG010000006.1 GCA_040755895.1 Actinomycetota bacterium
GATCGATTCGGCCCATTTTTCCAGAGGGCCTTCGCAATGAAGTTCAGATAATCGCCACCATTGTTTCTGCAGATCAAATAAATCCACCCGACATTCTGGGTCTCATTGGTGCTTCGGCCGCTTTAACCATTTCAGATATTCCATTCAATGGTCCCATCGGAGCAGTTAGAGTGAGCCGGGTGGGGGAAAGATGGATAATCAATCCAACATACCAGGAGCTAGAACACAGCGATATCGACGTCGTCGTTGCAGGGAATAAAAATGGGATACTGATGGTGGAAGCGGGGGCAAAAGAGGTTGATGAGGAAAGCATTCTCCAGGCGATGGAAGAGGGTCAGAAGGCCATCATCAAACTCATCGAATTCCAGGAAGAATTTCAAAAAGAAGTCGGAGTTCCCAAACGCACCATCCCCCTCATCGAGACAGATCCCGAAGTTGAGAAGGCCATTCGAGAATTCGCCACATCCAAGCTGAAAAAAGCGATCAGAATCGCGGAAAAGTTAAATCGAGAGCAGGCGATGGAGAAAATTAGGGAAGAAACTTTGGAGAAATTTCTCCCAACTTTCGAGGAGAAGGAGCAAGATATCGAAAAGATTCTGACCAAGATAGAGAAAGAGGAAACCCGCAGGATGATCTTGGAAGAGAAGATTCGATCCGATGGTCGAGGTTGGGATGAAATCCGACCGATCTCCTGCGAGGTTGGTATCCTTCCCAGAACGCATGGTTCTGGTCTGTTCACACGAGGGCAAACTCAAGTGCTTTCCGTGGCTACTTTGGGTACCGTCGGGGAAGAACAGCTCTTGGATGGATTGGGTGTTGAGGAATCTAAGAGATTCCTTCACCACTATAATTTCCCTCCCTTCAGCACAGGAGAGGTGGGCTTCATGCGCGGACCCAGACGTCGAGAGATTGGTCATGGTGCTCTCGTTGAGAGAGCGCTTGCTCCTGTAATCCCCGAGGAAAGTGAATTTCCTTATACCATTCGATTAGTCTCTGAAGTGCTGGAATCAAATGGCTCTACATCCATGGCCAGCGTATGCGGAAGTACCCTAGCTTTAATGGATGCCGGTATCCCCATTAAGGCACCCGTGGCCGGAATAGCCATGGGGTTAGTGAAAGAAAAGGGTAAAGTGGCGATACTAATGGACATACTGGGAGTGGAGGATGCCCTGGGTGACATGGACTTTAAGGTTGCGGGAACAGCCAAGGGAATCACCGCTCTCCAAATGGATTTGAAAATAGAAGGTGTAGGGAGAGAAATTCTGGAGAAAGCTCTGACTCAAGCGCAGAAAGCTCGATTATTCATTCTGGATAAGATGGCATCCGTAATAGCAAAACCAAGGGAAAAGTTATCACCATTCGCTCCCAGAATCATTACCATGAGGATTAGTGTAGACAAAATAAGGGATATCATTGGTCCCGCGGGTAAAACCATCCACAGTATCATCGATGAGACCGGAGTAACCATCGATATTGAAGATGATGGCACCGTATTCATTGCCTCAAAGGATGAGGTAAGTGGGGAAAGGGCTCGCCAGATGATTGAGATGATCACCAAAGAAATCAAGGTGGGGGAGCGGTATATAGGCACGGTGACCAGAACCACTAGTTTTGGCGCCTTCGTGGAAATCCTTCCGGGAAGGGAAGGTCTCGTCCATATCTCCAAGCTTTCCAAGAGGAGAGTCCGCAGGGTCGAAGATGTTGTAAAAGTGGGGGACAAGATACCCGTCGAAGTCATCGATATAGATAGATTGAATAGAATAAACCTAGCTGCTGTGGATATAGCGATCAAGGTAAAATAAGTTCAAGGAGTCTCCCATGTTTTTTAATAAAACCTCTCTTGAATCGGGGATAAAAGTTGTAACCGAGTCCATTCCTCACGTTAGATCCGTAGCACTGGGTTTCTGGGTTGGAGTAGGTGCTCGTGATGAAATCGAGGGACTAAATGGTATGTCCCATTTCATCGAGCATCTTTTATTTAAAGGGACTAAAAATCGATCGGCTAAAGAGATATCCGAGACCATCGATACTTTGGGCGGGGAAATAAATGCATTCGCCACCAAAGAATATACCTGCTTTTACACCCGCTTACTCGATGAACACATACCTATAGGAGTGGAAATCCTCTCGGACATGCTACAAAACTCTCTCTTCAGAGAAGAGGATATTTCCGCGGAAAAAGAAGTTGTTGTAGAAGAGATAAATCTTCACGAGGACACACCGGATGAAAAAATTCATGACCTTTTTGCTTCCACCCTCCTGGGAGATCACCCCCTGGGTAAGAGCACCTTGGGTTACGTCAACACCGTTAAGAACTTCAACCACGAAGATGTTTTGAGTTTCTTCTCGCGAGGATACGCCCCCAAAAATATTGTAATAGCCGCGGCGGGGCATCTCGATCACCAGCGAATTGTGGATTTGATTGAAAAGCATTTTGCTTCAAAGGGGGGAAGAGGATTCGTTCGGAGAGAATTTAAGCCTAAAGTAGAACCTAAAGTTTTTATCTGCCAGAAGGGAACGGAGCAAGCCCACATTTGCTACGGCACTCAGGCCCTACACGCTAGAGACGAGGATAGATTTGTCTTAAGCATCCTCGATAATATCCTTGGTGGAGGAATGAGCTCTCGCTTGTTTCAGGAAATCAGAGAGAAAAGAGGCTTGGTATACTCCGTCTACTCTTACCACTCACTCTTTTCAGAAACCGGTTTGATTGCAGTCTATGCAGGAACAAGACCTTCTAAGGTTGAAGAAGTAATTAAATTGATCCAAAAGGAAATGAAATCCATTGCTGAAAAAGAAGTATCCAGGGAAGAATTGCACCGAGCAAAGGAATTCCTCAAAGGTCAATTGGTTTTAAGCATGGAAAGCACGAGCAATCGAATGACCCGCCTGGGAAAATCGGAGCTCGTACACCGAGAGATTTTATCCCTCGACGAGTTGGTGGAAAAAATCGACAAAGTGACCTTGGGGGATGTCCATCGGTTAGCAAAGATTTTATTCGCTCCCGAGAGAATGACGTTAACGATCATTGGACCGGCTGAGGTGAAAAGTATAGCAAATCTTGTCGCCTAATTGCTCAAAGGAGTGGAAAAATGATCAAGATAGTTGTAACCGGTGCAGCTGGAAAAATGGGTCGAGAAGTCTGCAAAACAGTTCTTCAGCAGAAGGATATGACCTTGGTTGGTGCCGTGGACATTGTCCATGTGGGATGCGATGTGGGGGAACTTCTTGGATTGGCGGATACGGGTATCGCCATAGACAATGATCTCGAAAGGGTATTCAAGAAAACTTCCCCCGATGTGATGGTGGATTTCACCCATCCAGCCGCGGTCATGAATAACATCCGTACGGCTCTAAAATCCAATGTACACGTGGTGGTGGGAACCACTGGATTGACCGAAAGGGACCTCACCAAAGTCGAATCTCTCGTCAAAGATGGCAAAACAAATGCAATAATAGCTCCCAATTTCGCCACTGGCGCGGTTCTCATGATGAAATTTTCTGAGATTGCCTGCAAATATTTTCCTGACGTTGAGATCATCGAACTCCACCATAACCAAAAGGCAGATGCTCCATCCGGGACAGCTTTGAAGACCGCAGAGATCATATCCCTAGCCAGAGTTGGAGAAGCCTCTCGAAATCTCAAGGAGACGGAAAAGATAAAAGGAGTTCGGGGAGGAGAGGCTAAAGGCATCCGAATCCATAGCGTTCGATTGCCGGGTCTGGTGGCACATCAACAGGTGATCTTCGGCTCCACCGGTCATATACTTTCCATCAGACACGACTCTATTGACCGATCATCCTTCATGCCAGGCGTTTTAATGGCCATCAGAGAGGTGCAGAAGAGAAGGGGACTAACCTACGGCTTGGATAAACT
>JBFMAG010000007.1 GCA_040755895.1 Actinomycetota bacterium
AGATTTCCACCGTTCTTAATGCAGGAATATGCCTGTTAATGTTCTATGATCCGGAAAAAGATGCTTTAGTGGCTCAGGAGCCAGCGGTGGGTTTAACGAAGAATAAAATTGATGCCTTGGTAATTCCCATGAAAGCGGGGGGATCTTTAGTTTCCGTTTTCCAAGAAGATAAGCCCTTCATCTCGAACAGCGTCTTGAAGGATCCTTCGACAAAGAAATTCTTCCATGGGTATGACATAAAAAACCTCGTCATTATGCCCCTCAAGGGTAGAGCGAAAATGATGGGAGTCATGTGCGTCGCAAACAAAAAAGGTGGATTTACGCAAAGGGATTTAGAGCTACTAACCACATCGGCGAGGCAGACTGCAATCTATGCCGAAAGAACTCAATTCTATGAAGCAACGAAGCGCAATGCCAAGCAATCGATGCTGCTTCACAGGCTGAGCAAGGATTTGTCCTCCACCTTGGATTTAAAAGTCCTGCAAAAATTAATTGTTGAAAATGTGGTTCATCTTTTAGATGCCCACAAGTGCTCCTTGATGCTTGTAGATGAGGAAAGTGGACAGCTCACCGTCTGCGCCACCCACGGTCTGGACGACGAAATTACACGGAATACTTATACGGAGGCTCAAGAGAGAGTTGCAAGATGGGTAGCCGAAACGGGTAGAACACTACTCCTTGCGAATTCCAATGATCCAAGATTTCAAGATGTCAAATACAAAGGAGGGGTATGCTCGGTACTCTCCGTACCTCTTAAAGTGAAAGATAAGGTCATCGGCGTTCTTAATGCAGGTTCCCTCTGTCCTCACCAATTCACTAAGGAGGATTTGAGGATACTCTCCACATTAGCCAGCGAAGTAGCCATTGCCATTCACAATGCGCAACTATTCGCTGAAATCGAGGAGCTATATCTAGATACGATGAAGGCTATGGTCAGGGCCATTGAAGCCAAGGATCCATATACCAGAGGGCACTCAGAGCGGGTGACGGATTACGCATTGGCAATTGCCGAAGAACTTGATCTTTCGGAAAAAGAAAAAGAATTATTATACACCGCCGGTCTGCTCCACGATATCGGTAAGATAGGCATCGGAGAGGAAATTCTATTAAAGCCCGGCAAGCTCACCAAAGAGGAATACGATGTAGTAAAGAGACATCCCCTGATCGGAACACAAATCCTTGGAACCATCAAAGCTTTACGCGAAGCTATTCCTTTGATCCTCCATCACCACGAACATTACGATGGAAGTGGTTATGTATCCGGACTCAAAGGAGAGGATATCCCCCTCAGCTCCCGGATACTCGCCGTAGCCGATGCCTTTGAGGCCATGACCTCCCATCGTCCCTACAGAAAAGCCCTCGGCTTTCAAGAGGCAATTGAAGAATTGAAGAAGAACGCCGGAACCCAATTCGACCCCATTATAGTAGAAGCATTCATGAGGGTAGTTGGGGTTTCGGATATATCAAGAGATTAATAATCTCCAAGTTCATGTAGGAGATTATTCAAACAGTGGCGGGAGTGTGTGGGAATCGAACCCACCCGGGACGGTTTTTCCACCCCACCGTGGTTTTGAAGACCAGGCGGCCCACCAGGACCGATCCACCCCCACCCTAGTTAGTAGTAAGGAGTTGGGAGTCGATGGCACCCACTAACAAACTCCCAACTTATTGGAGGACTCGATAATTTCCAACTCTCCTTGTAATCTTTAGTGTATCAAAATATTCCAGAAGTGGTAAGGCATATTTACGTGTGGTCCCCAATAGCGTCTTGAACTCAGCGGGAGTTATCTTCTCCTTCTCCCTTAAAAAGACGGTGATTCTCTCCTTAGCCTCCTCGAGGGCTTCCCTTGAAAAGTACATATCGTATCTCACCTTTACGACCTTGCCTTCGGAGGACAGTCTCTCCAATAAAGCTTTTAATTCCTCCATCCCGATACCGGTGCTTTCGCTCAATTCCTTCAAGCTTTTTGGGGCGAACTTCTGCTTCGATAGTAAATGATTCACCCTATTGTATAACTCCTTCTGTTCCGCCGTAAGTTCAAAACCTTTTTCGGGACGTCTTAGAATATCCCCCTCTTGAACTATGGATCCGCTGGAGATAAGCTTGTTAAAGAGTACGTTCACCATCTTTAAAGGAAAGTGTGCGAGAATCTGGGCTCTTACCATCTCCTTCTTTACCCCGAAACTAAAGGGATTTTCCCGGAGATACTCCTCCAAATAATTTAATATCCTTTCCTTTAACCTTTGATACTCGGAAGAAGGAATATAGAGCTTTTCTCCCTCGCTGGGAAGAATCTCAATTTCACCTTTTTGAACCAATGAGCTCAGGCACGGTTCCACCTCACTCCCAAGGAGCTCAAAGCGATTTGCTATCTCACTCGGAGAAAGGGGGATTTTTGCCTCCCTCAAAGCTAGTCTCACGAGTTCCATGGATTTACCCTCTTCGAGAACCTTCATCTGCTCCAAAACTTCGGTGTGAAAACGTTTATGCTTTTGCGGGTGGCTATCTAAAATCTGTCCCCCTCCGATTGTATGGATTGGAGAACAGCTACGGATGATGAATCTATCACCTCTTTTTGGAACCATGGGTCCTTCAAGACGCAATTGGGCGTAGCCAACTTCCCCGGGAAGAAGCTCATCCTTACTCAATAACATAATCCTCCCCATGACCTCCTGCGTCCCGTGATGAACCCTAACCCGAGTCCCGTTTTTAAGGGGTTTTGACCCGAGCAACAGATAAAGCTTGGCGTCAAATCTGCGTGAGAGAGAAAGATAACCCGGGGGAAGGATGACATCCCCACGCTTAAGTTCACCCACTTCCACGCCCACGAGATTCAGGGCTACACGCTGCCCAGCATAGGCTTTTTTCACGTTGTGACCGTGAACCTGGATGCTTCTCACCCGAGAGGATAAGCCCTTAGGGAGAATTACAACCTGCTCATCGAGGGAGATTTCGCCGGACCATAAAGTTCCCGTGACCACGGTACCGACACCCTTTAGGGTGAAGGCTCTATCTATGGGAAGTCGATAGGGAGAGTCTGTGTCCTTTGGGGTAACTTTACTTGAAATCTTATCCATTTCATGTAGCAATTTTTCTAAACCAAATCCAGTTACAGGGGATACACGAATGATGGGGGCGTCTTCAAACGTGGTCCCTTTAAGCAGGGATTTGATATCCTCCTCCACAATTTCCAGCCATTCTTCTTCCACCAAATCCGCTTTCGTCAAGGCCACTATGGCTTTCTTCACGCCCAAAAGATTGGCGATTGCCAGGTGTTCCTCGGTTTGAGGCATTACCCCATCATCTGCGGCTATCACCAGGAGTACTAAATCCATACCCGTGGCACCGGCGAGCATATTCTTCACAAAACGCTCATGACCTGGGACGTCAACGACCCCCGCCACTTGACCGCTGGGTAACTTAAATTCGGCAAAACCCAGGTCTATGGAGATCCCCCGTTTTTTCTCCTCCTTTAGCCGGTCGGTATCCACACCGGTGAGGGCTTTAACCAATGTCGTTTTTCCGTGATCTATATGTCCTGCGGTTCCAATTATTATGTGCTTCAAGAGCTCACCCTTTATCGATAGAAGCAAAGGCATCCACTATTTCCCCGATTTCCTGGGGTCGAATGGTGCGCATATCGAGAAGGACTTTATCTTCCTTTACACGAGCTACGATGGGAGGTTCCGATCGCCGAAGTTTATCCTCTAAATCAGCTGTGGGAAATTTCTTAGAGGTTATTGCCACCACCCATGTGGGAAGTTCCTCCAGGGGAAGCGCTCCTCCACCGACCTTGGATATCTCCTCCTGGATTTCGATATTGAAGGCTGTGCCAACCCTTTGCCCCAATTTTTCGGCCAATTTCCGAGCCCTTCGCTCAAGTTCAGAAGGCGAAGCGAGGATCATTGCCAAGGTTGGAACTCTTTCCGCCGCTCCCGCTGGATCGAGATAAATCCTCAAAGTGGACTCCAAACCAGCTAGGGTGAGTTTATCCACCCTGAGAGCCCTAGTCAGTGGATTCTTCTTCATCTTGGAGATGAACTCTTTCTTCCCCAGGATTATTCCGGCTTGGGGTGCCCCAAGGAGCTTGTCACCGCTGAAAGTTACCACATCCGCTCCCGCCTTGATGCACTCTTGAACCGTGGGCTCATGGGAGAGTCCATATTGTGAGAGTTCCACAAAAACTCCGCTTCCCAGATCCTCCATCACCGGGATATTATGGTTTTTGCCCAAGATTACCAATTCTTCGAGGCTAACTTCGGCGACGAATCCAACCACCCTGAAATTGCTGGTGTGTACCTTGAGCAGGAGAGCGGTTTCTGGAGTTATGGCTCTTTCATAATCATGGATGTAAGTCTTATTTGTTGTTCCCACTTCAATCAAGGTGGCTCCACTTTGACGCATAACATCGGGTATCCTGAAGGCCCCGCCTATTTCAACCAACTCTCCTCGGGAGACGATAACCTCTTTGCCACAGGCCAAGGTATTTAGGGCTAAAAGTACGGCACCAGCATTATTGTTGACTACCATACCCGCCTCCGCTCGGGTGAGCGTACATAAAATGTCCTCTACATGCTCATAGCGGGAGCCTCGCTCGCCCTTTTTCAGATCGAACTCCAGATTGGAGTAGTTCTTCGCCACGCTGGTGAGAGCATCCACGGCTTCGGGAGCAAGAATGGACCTACCGAGATTTGTATGGATAACCACTCCCGTAGCGTTGATCACCTTCCTCAAATGAGGATGCATGACCTCTTTCACCAATTTGGTGATTAAAGGAACCAAATCCCCCGGCTTAAGCTGCAAATTCTCGAGCTCCACGGGATCCTTACTTGAGAGTATTGTCTGCCTAAGCTCCTGTAATACCGTGCGGATAGCTTCTACGACTACTGAGCGGGGATAGTTTTTCATCAGATCTTGAATTGGCGACAATTGTAGCACTTCATCGACGGCCGAGAGGCGGCGAAGGTACTCCTCCCTTTTCAAGATATTTCTCCTCCTTTTTCAAAAGCAAATACTGAATTCTCCAAGCAAGGAGAGATTCCTCTAGATAATTATACACCTTAAAACTCAGATCCTGACATTTATTATCCAAAGAGGAAATAAAAGGAAAAAGGAGAAAAAGAGAGTAAACGATGGGAGGCAATGCGGTGAAGATAAAAGGATTCTCTGGGGTAGAGAAGAAAGTTGCTACGTTAATCGCAGTTTCAGTCTTCTGTCTCATCCTCTCCGGTTGCATTATTACGTTTACCTTCGAAACGAAGATTAATCCAGATGGTTCGGGAAGGCGAATTCAGGATATCGCCTTAGAGAGTAGTTTCGCACGTATGCTGGAGTCCGCGGCAAAAAAGTCTGGAAAACCGAGTTTAAAAGAGGAATTAAAGAAAAATCTACCGAAGGAGGGGAAATTAAGAATTTACACAAAAAGGGGTAAGGTTCACTATGAGATCAATTTCGATTTTAAAAACATCGATGAACTGAACAGGATAAATAAAAAGCTCAGCGCGGTCAGGGACATTTCAACCAACGTGAAATTGACCAAAAAAGATTCAATATTCCTGGTCCTCTACGATTTCAAAGAAAAAATTCCACCCTTAGAGGCAACTGAGCTTGAACGATTGGAAATGCTCGAAGCATGCTCAGTCGTGTATAAGTTGACCATGCCCGGGAAAATTATTAAAGCAAATACGAATGAAATTGAAGGCGAGACTGCCATGTGGGATGTAAATCCCTTCAAGGGAAAAGAAATACGAGCAAAATCAAGATATATCCGATGGAGGGCAATTTCATTCCTTCTTTTCCTTTTGGTTTTAATTTCAGCGGGGGGTATCCTTTTAAGGAAAAGGGGTTAAACAGCCAATAATTCCTTAAACCTTAAAGCATCGTCGAACATGGCGATATTGTTGAACATACAATAGGTCACCTTGTGCCCACTGCACTTTTCCTTTAGCCACAGAAGCTCTTCTTTAGAATACTTATGTCTGTAACCGGGGCCTCCGTGGAGTCGAAAGTAATTTATTTCTCCATGGAGGGGCTCTCCTTCAAAGGGATCCACACAGTGGATCAAATTCAATTCGCGGCAAAGGACGATGATATCCTGGTCATCCCATTTCCCGCGGGGTTCCCAAACCATCAGGAAATCATGGCGGTCGATGGTTTTGAAGAAATCCTTTAGATTTTCGATATTTTCGGTCGTGGGCTTGAAGCTCGCTGGACTCTGGAAGATGATGATTCTTGCACCGAAGGTCCTTCCTATCTCCCTTGTCCTTCTCCAAGCTTCAAAAACTTCCCCCGTAGGTCTAAAAAAACCATATTTTTCCCTGCATTCTTCGGATACTTGTAGGCCAGCTTTTTTATAGGTGGGGCTCTTCGGAGAATGCGTTATTAACTGCCAAGCTTTCATGGTGAATTCAAAACCATTTGGAGCTTCATCCCGCCATTTTAAAACGGTCTCAATTTTCGGTAAATTATAGAAGGTCCTTTGGATTTCTATCACATCAAAGTGCTCGAAATACCTTTGTTTTTTAACGGGAAAACCGCAGCAGCCGATCTTTATCATGGCACTTAACTCCACACGTGGATTTCTAAAATTTTTGGATTTTGATCTGTAATTTTGATTTTTGATCTTTACATTTTAAATTTTCTTATGGTTGAAATAGGAAACGTTTAGGAAATCCCACTATCAAGGATATCAACACTCACCCTCTTTTACTAGAGTAAGTACAGTTTCGGGATAAATTTAAAAAAATGTGAGAACTTTTCCGAAACTCTGCCTTAAAGTGATAGAATACTTCTGGAGGGAGGTGAACTAAATGGTCAATGCTTATGTCCTCATAAATGCCGAAGCCGGTAAGGCTGGAAATGTGGTTAGAGAAGTATCGAGAATTGCAGGTGTAAAATCCACTCATGCCGTCACCGGTCCTTATGATGCCATTGCCTTCGTTGAAGTAGCGGATTTCAACGCTTTAGGGGAATTGGTTGTAGCAAGAATTCAAAAAGTGGAGGGAGTTAACCGTACTCTCTCGTGCATCGTCGTAGAACTAAGCTAAAATTCCTCCTTGTGAACGATTTCAGAGAGGCTTTTTCTGGAGGGGGA
Source organism: Actinomycetota bacterium (assembly GCA_040755895.1). NCBI lineage: Bacteria > Bacillati > Actinomycetota > Actinomycetota bacterium. The sequence continues at coordinate 7,095 of JBFMAG010000007.1, forward strand.
TTTGGGGATAATATCTGGGTATCCCAAAACAAGGATTCCCAAACTTAAATAGTTTTTTGGGATACCCAAAAGTTTTCCCAGCCTCATTCTGTGATTCACGTGATCGCATGGAGAGCCATACCAATGGCTGCCGATGCCCAAAGCCGTTGCTGCAAGCATCATATTCTGCACCGCACAAGCCACACTAGCGAGGCTGGTCCAGGGCTTACATAATCCGCGTTTACTTTTATCCATCAACACCGCTATATGCACAGGGGCTTGGAGAAAAGCTCCTTTGATCATTCTCTTCGCCAACTCTCTCCCAACCTTTGTCGAGCTAAGATGCTTCACTATATCCACAATTCCAGAGGATTCCAAAAGAAGGGAAACGATTTTGGGGATTCCCATCCCTTCGACCATGCGCTTGAAATCCTCAGGACTACAGATTTTCTTCGACCTCTCCACAGCCTTTTTGTCTAAAAGAGCGTATTCACAGGCCTCGGCGGCTATACATGCAATTTCCTCTCTGATCTTTCTACTCCTAATCACAATGAACTCCCAAGGTTGTGCATTAGACTCGGAAGGAGCCCACCTTGCGGCGTCCAAAATTTGCTTCAAAATTTGCTCTGAAATGGGCTTTTTCTTGAACCTTCTTATGCTTCTCCTCGATTTGATGGCCTCGAAGACG
>JBFMAG010000008.1 GCA_040755895.1 Actinomycetota bacterium
TTTTTTATATTTTAGCATATCATAAACTTGTCGAATGCTTAACGTCGTATGACGGACGTCAGACCTGATTTATTTTTTAATCAAAGCATTGAGCATATTTGCAACCTTTGACCCCTGTTCGTATAATACCTTGAACTTGCTTTCATCAAAATAGTTTTCTTGTAATGCAATGTACAACTGAGTGACAACTTCGTATGTCGAACCCAGCGCTATTCTCAAGTATCTTATGAAATCTTTATTATGATATCTCGCAGTACCCTCGGCGATATTCGAAGGGATGGAAATAACTGCATTTCTCATCTGGGATATTAATCCTATTTGCTCCGTTCTTGGAAATTTCTTCGTTGCTTGATAAATCATCCTAGCGAATTTTATAGCTTCATTCCATACTTCTAAATTTTCAAATTTAAAACTCATTCGACATTCGTCCTTCGACATTTGACATTATTTCTTCTTCTCATACTTCTCGAGGAATTCTTCGTAGTTGAGATGCTCGATTCCGAGCTCCTTGGCGGCTTCACGGAGGAGCTCATGCTCCGCTAATATGCGAGATCTAAACAGACCTCCCCTCGCCATAGCCAGAAGTGCTGCGGACTCCTCATCGAGTTTGAAGCGTTCCTCAAAGCTCTTAGCCACGTCCACATTATATTTCCCTATCCTTAAGACATCCTCCATCTTGATTTCACCCCCACCAGCGGGCCCGCCTGCCGGACGGGCAGGCAGCTCTTGCCGATAATCCTTGAACCTCTCATAGGTACTTTTGACCACGTAGACCTTTCTTATCCTCCTTTGTATCAAATCGAGTTTGCGATTCTCCACGATTTTCTCCAAGAAGTCCTCGCGGGTGGGGAACTTCCTCCTTCTAAGCAACCACCACAGTGGCAACAGCAACAGTGGAAGCAGACAGCACCAGGGGAATTTAAAGGGTGGTGGCTTGATGGGAACGGCGACCTCAATGGGCCAGGCCCATACCTCAACCCTACTGTTTCCATAGTCCGTCACATAAATCCAGCGTCCCATGGTATCGAGACTCTGTGGGAAATAAAATTGCCCAATTTCTATCCCTAACTCACCGAAGGCACAAAGGGGTGTCCCCTTTCGGGAGAAGACAAGGACATTGTGAGCCATAACATCGACCACATGGATGCGGTTTTTGTAACCAATGTCTATTCCGCGAGGTAATCCTCCCGTGGTGATGAAATACAAGAATTTGCCCTTGGGGCTGAAAACCTGTATCCGTCGATTGTTGCTATCAGCCACGAAAATCTTGCCGGTTTTATCCACGACGATGCCATTCGGGAAGGCGAATTCTCCCGGTTTTTCCCCTTCCCTCAAAGCCTCTCCCGTGGTTCCAAATTCAAGCTTCAAAAGTCCATAAGGGTCGAAGACCAAAACTCTGTGTATCTTTTGAATGTCGGTCACATAGAGATTGCCTTTTCGATCGAAGGTTAAAGCCGTGGGTTGCCAGTCAAATTTTGGATCGTTATTGGGGATGTATTTCCTTATGAATTCACCCCTTGGGGTGAAAATGTAAATTCCCTCAAGCCTTCTATCGGTGACGTAGACATCGCCGCGCTTATCGAAGGCTATGTAAAGAGGCTTCTTGAGCTTGCCTTCCTTCTCCACATCGCTGAAGGAGAAAAGATACGTTCCCTTTCTGGTAAACACGGAAATGCGACTATTGTACGTGTCAGCAACATAGACCCTTTTTGTCTTGGGGTGAACGGCGACTCCAACGGGCTTTTTCATGGGAGCCTTTGGGGTTCCATCAAAGAGGAATAAAAATTTCGGGGGAGGAATTACCCTCTCCTTGGGAGCAACAACTCTGGGAATGGGAACTTCTCTGGTTAAAAGATAATAAACTAAGGCAAAAATGAGAGCAGCCAAAAGAAGGAGAAGAATAATTAATAATATGATCTTCTTTCTCCGTCGTCTTCTCTCCTCTGGAGTTAACTCTCGCTTTTCTCTTGCTTCAGCGGCTGCCTCTTCCGCCAAATCCTTCACCCTTTTTCAAGGATTAAGCCGTAAGGATTAAGAATTAAGCTCCTGCTTAATCCCTATT
>JBFMAG010000009.1 GCA_040755895.1 Actinomycetota bacterium
TCTGTCAGTCGGGAGTGGGTAGTCGGTAGTGAATATCTTTACTTACTCCCGACTAAGGAACCACAAACTACCGACTGGGAAAAGGAGGAGGCAATGGCAAAGAAGAAATTCGAAAGGGTAAAACCCCACATGAACGTCGGAACCATAGGTCACGTGGACCACGGCAAGACCATGCTCACCGCGGCCATGACCAAGTGCCTGAACTCCCGTGGGCTCGACGTCGAGCCCAGGACCTTCGAGTCCATCGACAACGCCCCCGAGGAGAAGGAGAGGGGCATCACCATCTGCATCGCCCACGTGGAGTACCAGACGGAAAAGAGACACTACGCCCACGTGGACTGCCCGGGTCACGCCGACTACGTGAAGAACATGATAACAGGTGCTGCCCAGATGGATGGGGCCATCCTCGTGGTCTCCGCAGCCGATGGACCCATGCCCCAGACCAGGGAACACATCCTCCTGGCCAGACAGGTCGGTGTCCCATACATCGTGGTCTTCTTGAACAAGGTGGACCTGGTCGACGACCCAGAACTCCTGGAACTTGTGGAGATGGAGGTAAGAGAACTTTTAAACGAATACGAATTCCCCGGGGATGATACCCCGGTGATCTCAGGTTCGGCACTTAAGTCCTACGAGTGTGGCTGCGGCAAGGAAGAATGTGAGTTCTGCGGCCCGGTCATGGAGCTCCTAAAATCCGTTGACGAATACATCCCCGAACCCAAGAGGGAGATAGACAAGCCCTTCCTGATGCCCATAGAGGATGTGTTCTCCATCACCGGAAGGGGAACCGTGGTCACCGGAAGGGTGGAGAGGGGAAGGATAAAGGTCGGAGACGAGGTGGAGATCGTGGGCATGAGGCCATCGGTGAAGAAGACCGTGGCCACCGGTCTTGAGATGTTCAGAAAGATTCTGGATGAGGCCGTTGCCGGAGACAGCATCGGCGTCCTCTTGAGGGGCATCGCCAAGACCGAGGTGGAAAGGGGCCAGGTCCTAGCCCAACCGGGTTCAATCACCCCACACACCAAGTTCAAGGCCCAAGTCTATGCCCTAACCAAGGAGGAGGGTGGAAGGCACACCCCCTTCTTCACCGGATACCGTCCCCAGTTCTACTTCAGGACCACCGATGTCACCGGGGTGGTCACCCTACCACCCGGCGTGGAGATGGTCATGCCCGGAGACAATGTTGAACTGGAGATAGAGCTGATCACACCCATAGCCATGGAGGAGGGACTGCGCTTCGCCATAAGGGAGGGGGGAAGAACAGTCGGTGCGGGCACGGTGACCAAGATATTGGCCTAATAGTTCACGGTTCACAGTTCACGGCAAGATTAAAGAATTTCATGAACCATGAACTGTGAACCATTAACTTAATGAAGAGGAGGGGGCAAGTCTCCCTCCTCATTTATTGACACCAGATAAAGGAAGTGGTAATTTAAGAACTCGTCTTGTGCAAAATTCATTGAGCCGATAATATAGGTGGTTAGAATGAGACAATTAGTTATTTTAGCTTGCACCAAGTGCAAACGAAGGAATTACACGACAACTAAAAATAAGCAGAACAGTCCGGATAGATTAAGCTTGAAGAAATATTGTAAGTGGTGTCACCAGCACACTTTACACAAAGAAACGCGCTAATCACAGTCGATGAATTATTCGAATTCCCCGCTTGCACCACCCTTTAATGATTGTTCACTGTGATGTTTTTTGATCCCACCGTAGCAGCCATAACAGGATTCAACATTCCTGGGCGCAAAGCTCCTAAAGGAAACGTCCACAAGTTTCTGGACACATTGTCAAAAGATTTGCAGAAAATAAGAACCGTTCTCAGAAATTCAGAAGAGTGTGAATTCGTCCCAGTTACCATTCCAGAGGCACTGAGCATATTAGAAACAGAGAGGCTTCTTCTTACCCTAAAGCAAGAAGGTATTCCGGTAAGAAATATTATCGTAAATCGGGTTCAAGATGAGAAACAGTGTGTCTTCTGTTCAACTAGAAGAAAGAGACAAAAAAACCATCTTACAGAAATCGATGAAAAATTTGCCCCTTATAATCTGATTAGGGTGCCAATGTTTCCTCATGACGTGCGTGGAAAAGAAGCTCTCTTGAAGTACGCTAAAATTTTGATTGGGGATGATTATGAGCATTCATCAAGTCAGCCCGTTGAAGCTTTAGCCAAAGCAGAATCATCTACTCCTGGTGCAATGTCAGAAATCCTGGGTAAGGATTTGCAATTCATTATCTTTGGCGGCAAGGGAGGAGTAGGGAAAACTACGGTTTCGGCAGCCACGGCTTTGTCTATTGCGAGGCATAATCCTGATAAAAGAATACTGGTTTTTTCCACCGACCCCGCTCACTCCTTAGCAGATAGTTTCGCCTGTCCAATAGGAGATGTCGTGACTTCCATAAAAAGTGAAGGCAACCTCTATGCCTTAGAGATAGATGGAACAAGAGTATATGAAGATTTTAGGAAAGAATATAAAGCAAACATAAAAGATGCTTTTGAGAAATGGCAAGGTAGTAATATCGTAGGTGGTAGAAAATGGAAATTAGATTTTGATCAGCAGGTCATGGAGGGGTTTGTTGACACCTATCCACCAGGGCTAGAAGAGGTGCTTGCCTTAGAGCGAATTATGGATTTTGTCGAAAGGAAGGAATACGACTTATACATTTTTGATACCGCCCCCACAGGTCACTTAATTGAACTTCTAAAGTTCCCGGAACTAGTAAGAGAATGGTTAAGGGTTACTTATAGGGCGATTTTGAAGTATCACAGAGATGTTCTCCCTGTAGATAATGTAGAAATTATAAGTAAGAAGATTTTAAATTCGCAAACAACTGTGCAAAAAATGCGAGAGATCCTTACTGACCCTCAAAAAAGCGAGTTTGTTGCGGAAACCATTTAACCAATTACCAAAACTGCTGAGTTGTACGAGGAGAGAAAATGGAACCAACTGGAAATACACACGCTACTTTAGTGGATTTATTGGATAGGGTTCTGGATAAAGGTCTTGTAATTAACGCCGATGTTATTATCTCTGTTGCTGGCATTCCCCTAATTGGTGTTAACTTAAGGGCTGCCTTGGCTGGGATGGAGACCATGCTAAAGTACGGGGTCATGCAAGCCTGGGATGAGAGAACGCGTGCTTGGGAACGGGAACATCGAGGAAAGGAAGAGTTCTCTTTAACCCAAGGGGAAGAAGTTATCCTCAAGATGTTCGGCTCATATTACCATAGTGAAGGAATATACACAGCCTGGAGATCGGGCTATTTTTATTTGACGGATAAAAGGCTCCTTCTTCACCGTCAAGATTTCAATGAAGTCATATTCGAGATACCTTTAGAGGAGATAAAAAGCTTAGTGGTAAAAGAAGAAAAGCATTTTACCAAAGAGGGTAAAGAGGTGCTCTATCTTATAGATCGAACGGATAGAGTCTCTCGGCTCCATACCGCAGAAATGAGCTACTTAAAAGAGGCTATTGAGGAGAGAATAAAGGCCAAAGGGTTTTTCTTGGAGGAAAGTCCAATCCTTCCCGAGTTTGAAAAGGAGCCAATTAGCTTTCTGATGAAGGGAGAAAAGGTTACCCACCGAGGAAAGATGTGGCATCTGATGACCCACTCTGCTCCCGGTGGAGTTATAAGTAGTACGTGGAGACCAGGCCATCTCTATTTGACTAACAAGAGGTTATGTTGGTGGTACGACTCTGATGAGAAAGTAGCCTTTGAGACCCCTATCGATAAAATAGCTGCCTCGACGGTAGAGATAAGAGACGTTGCTGTAACGCTGAAGAAGAAAAAGGCTCTCGACGTTATATATGAAACCTCGCAGGGGAAAAGGGTAGCCTGTTTTTCCGGAGACGAATTAGACCAATGGGATAGAGTAGTTAATCAAATCATATCCAAGCAAGGTACAACCAGTGCTGAGGCTGAGATTGAGACTTGTCCTCAGTGTGGTCGAGAAGCACCGACAAAAGAGCTATTGGAAAAGGGATGCTCAGAGTGCGGCTGGGTTAGCCCAAAATTGAAAAAAAGGTTAGCCCAAGCAGCTAAGTAACTGGTAACTGGTAACTAGTGATTGGTGAGTGGGGATTATGGAATATAGGACTTTTGAGGACTTAGAAGACGGAAAGCAGAGGATGGAGGGCAGAAGACAGAAGACAGAAAACAGAAAACAGAAAACAGAGCACAGATGACAGAAAGTTCTGAATGCTGACTTCTGATCTCTGGTTCTGACTTCTTAGCCCATTTAACTATTTAACCAATTACCAAACCGATGAGTGAAACGGGGAGGTAAGGTGGCTAAGGTAATTGGGATTGATTTGGGAACCACTAACTCAGTGACAGCCTTCGTGGAAGGCGGCCGGGCCACGATCATGCCCAATAGTGAGAATAGCCGATTGACACCATCGGTGGTGGCTTTTACTAAGGATGGAAAACGATTGGTTGGCCAGTTAGCTAAAAGACAAGCTGTCGCCAACCCAGAACGCACCATCGCTTCCATCAAGAGGCATATGGGCTCCGACCATAGGGTAAAGATAGATGGCAAAGAATATACACCCCAGGAGATCTCCAGCTTGATTTTAAAGAAACTCAAAACCGATGCGGAAAACTATTTGGGTGAAAAGATAGAAAAAGCGGTGATCACTGTACCCGCCTATTTTAATGATAATCAGCGTCAAGCAACCAAAGATGCGGGTATCATCGCTGGCTTGGAGGTAATCAGAATCATTAACGAACCCACCGCCGCCTCCTTAGCCTATGGCTTAGATATGGAGGATATTCATACTATCCTTGTTTGGGATTTAGGTGGTGGTACTTTTGACGTCTCCATCTTAGAGTTAGGCGAAGGGGTGTTTGAGGTCAAAGCCGTTAACGGCAATACATGGCTGGGTGGCGATGATTGGGATCAGAGGATAATGGACTATTTAGTGGATGAATTCCAAAAAGAGCATGGAATCGATTTATGCCAGGATAAGATGGCTCTCCAAAGGCTCAAAGAAGCAGCGGAGAAGGCTAAGATTGAGTTATCTACCGCATTGACTACCGATATAATATTACCCTGTATCGCTACTGGTCCGGATGGTCCCCTACATTTGGAAACGACTTTAAGCAGAGCACAATTTGAGGAGTTAACTAAAGACTTGTTACAAAAAATGATTGGTCCCACCAAGCAAGCTTTAGCTGATGCAGAACTTACACCTGAAGAGATTGATAGAGTAGTTTTAGTGGGAGGATCGACTAGAATGCCAGCGGTACAAGAACTGGTAAGATCGCTAATAGGCAAAGAGCCTTACAAAAATATTAATCCAGACGAGGTTGTTGCCATTGGAGCCGCGATTCAAGCGGGTGTCCTGGCGGGCGAAGTGAGGAAAGTGGTCTTAGTGGATGTTACCCCCTTATCTCTGGGCATAGAAACACAGGGTGGAATATTTGCCAAAATTATCGAGAGAAATACTACTATTCCCACCTCTAAGGGGCAAATTTTCACCACCTCTCGTGATAACCAGAGCGAGGTGGATATTCATATCTTGCAAGGGGAGCGGGAGATAGCTTCCCATAATATGAGCTTAGGCAGGTTTCAACTTACAGACATCCCGCCAGCACCCCGAGGAGAACCACGGATTGAAGTAACCTTTGAAATCGACGTTAATGGCATTCTTCATGTCTCTGCCAAAGATATCCATACAGATAACGAACAAAGAATAAGAATCACTTCTTCTAACAGACTCTCAGAACAAGAGATAGAGCGAATGATTAAAGAAGCCCAACTATATGCTGAAGAAGATAAGAAACGGCGAGAGGAAATTCAGATAAGAATTCAAGCAAAGAATATGATCTACGCCGCTCAAGTCTGCATTAAGGAAGCAAAAGATATCGCAGACGAAGCTCAACTGGAAGAAATTGAAAAAGCGATACAGAAAATAAAGGCGGCTTTAGCTAATGGCGAAAGTCAAAAGATTAAATCAGGAACTGGAGAGCTGAAAGAACTAATTGAGGTGCTATCTGGAGAAATTAGAAAAGAGAAGAGAAGTAGGGCATGCAGATAGAGGAGCATTAAAGATGAGGGAAAGCAAAAAACCTCTACTGACTGAAGGTGAACAGATTATCCTGTGGGAGCAAGGAGGGTATCTAAATAATTTACGAGCTGGCTGGAAACTGGGCCATCATTATCTTACCAATAAAAGACTGTTCTTTTCTCAAGCCAAGAGGATTATATTTGAAACACCCCTTGCTTGTATAACAGATGTTACGGTAGAGGAAAAAATCTTTGTGTTCAGGAGAAAGAATGTTATTTGCATATCGTATCGGTGTCCCAGGCTTGAAGGAATATCAAAAGCCTGGATTATAATGGCTAACTTAGAAACTTGGAGAAAAAAAATTCGTGAAATGATAGCGCCTCCCATCGATGAAGAAACTGTAAATCAATTGGCTGAGGGGCTTGATTCGGTAAGTCAGGAAATACTCTGGTATCTTTGGCGGAATGGACACGGGACTATCGATGAGTTAGCTGAGCTTGTTTCAGCTTCCACCCATATGGATGTTTTGCTTAGAATAAGAGAAGTTATCAATCCTGCTGCTGAAAAGATAAGTGGTAATCCAATACTATCATTTGAGAAATCAAAGATTGATCCCGAGACTGGAGAAAAGATTTTATTTAGCTGGTGGCTGGTGGGTCGAAAAACACATGAGGAAATTAAGGAATCACTCTTAGACATTTTTGATGAGGGCGATCATCTTCATGTGGTCATGGAGCTATTGGGTGTCCAGGAAGAGGATATCCTTTTGGTGGTGGAAAAGGACAAGCTCACCATATTTGCGGATGCACAAGACATGAAGTATCACGAGGAAGTTTTTCTCCCTGCTGAGGTATATACCGAGGAATTTACGAAAAGATACAATAACAACATTTTGGAGGTTAGGTTAGGGAAACGTCGGCTCAAGGAGGAGTGAAGCGATTGAAAAAGCCCCGCGCAGAAGGTATACGTTGTCCGTTATTCCAAAGCGGGGAGGAGGCTATAAAGAGGTTAACCAATGAAATCAATGAGGCGACGAGCGTCGAAGAAAAAGCAGCGAAAGCTCAAGATATGATAGAAGAGGTCGATGCGCTTCTGTCTTGTGAGGAATATGACGACAAAAACGTAGATTGTAAGAATTGTCGGGTCATCTCAGAGTTGCGAAAGAGGACAGCCGAGTTGGTTGTGAAAGCTCGAAAGTTGCCATACTAGATGGTAAAAAAATATTTCCACGAGGAATGGGGAGAACGAAGGATTAAAGAGGAAGTCAAGAAATGCTGGGAGCTTAATATCCGTCCCCGGGAGGTATGCCGAAAGTGTCCCGCCTATATTAATAAAGTGCACTGCTGGGAAGCACCTCTCAATAATCCGCGTTCCTGCATCAGGAATTATCACTTATGTGTGGAAAGGAAATGTCCCATTTTTGACAGATATAAACATAGAATTATGAAAACAATAAGAGTTGGGTCGAGAACTAAAGCGAAATGGGAGAGGCAAGAGAAAAGTTAGATAAAGATCGAGTTTACAAGGTAAGTGCATATAACTGTATAAATTGCGGGAGTGCCTTGCATGAATTTAAAAAGAGTTCCGGTTTGGTGGTTAGTCAATGTAATAACTGTGGACATATAAATAAATTTTTTCGCAATGGCTCTCGGCAGTGAACTGAAGTGAAGCTACACTAACCATTACGCCTCAGATGACACTCCAATAGAAAGCTATCTCCTGCCGGTTTTAGCTAGTTTTCTTTCCACTCTTTGGGAAGTCCCAAAGTGAGAAATTGATCTATTGTCAAAGGATCCATTCTATGTTAATCTTTTTCTACTTTTTGGGTAAAATCCTTAAAGAATGCTAAATATTCTCTAAACATGTTATAATGCCGCAATGAGGTGGCAGGGGGAATTTCATTCTACTTAAGGTCGCAGCAAATTGACTATGGGAAACGCGCTAGGCTATACTATTCTTGGTTGTTGAGAAGGCCTGTAGCTCTAACTGGATAGAGCACCGGACTCCAAATCCGGGGGTTGGGGGTTCGAGTCCCTCCAGGCCTGCATTTTCAAAGTAGTGATCACCCTCTTGCACGGCGGACATCACAGGGGGTGACAGCGAGCGGAGCGAGCGTCCTCAGGGGGACGGAGTCCCCTTAGGAAGGCGTGAAGCGCCAGGGGGGTTCGAGTCCTTCCAGGCCTGCATTTTCAAACTCTGTCGATTCTGTCTTACCGATAAAACAATATTGAATCATATATATTTTTAATCGAAGCAAATTTGCTGCAAGATCACGGATTCTAATGACGCAAGCCATTTAAGAGGTTGAAGCTTTGGCAGAGAAAAAAGGAATAGTCAAGAGACTCTTTAAATATTTGAAGGAAGCGAAATCCGAGCTAAAGAAAGTCATATGGCCTTCCCGCAAGGAGATTATTTCCTCGACAATCTTAGTTTTGGTGACTGTTCTATTTTTTGCTTTATTAATAGGGAGTCTTGATTTTCTCTTTGCACAATTAATAAAATTAATTTCGCTCAAGCTTCTTTAGGAGGTGCAGATTTTGCGACAGATTAAGGCTATGGCGAAGAAGTGGTATGTCGTTCACACATATTCTGGTTACGAAAATAAGGTCAAGACCAACCTGGAACGCCGCATCGAATCCATGGACATGAAGGATAAAATCTTCCAGGTGGTCATCCCCACTGAGGACATCATGGAAATAAAGGGTGGGAAGAAGGTTGTTTCTCCGAAAATGGTTTTCCCAGGCTATCTCCTCGTACAAATGGAATTGGATGATGATTCTTGGTATGTGGTTCGAAATACTCCTGGGGTGACTAGCTTTGTTGGTACAAGTGCTCGCCCCACTCCCCTCTCGGATGAGGAAGTAGAAAGGATTCTCCACAGAATCAAAACGGAGAAACCAAAACCAAAAACCGAGTTCGTGGAGGGTCAAACGGTGAAAGTTATCTCGGGTCCTCTTGCAGACTTCACGGGTACCATAGCCGAGATCAATCTCGATCAAAGCAAACTTAAAGTTTTGGTCAATATTTTCGGCCGGGAGACCCCCGTTGAGCTCACCTTCGATCAGGTCGCCAAGCTTTAAGCGTAATGTTCACGACACATTGGTAACACTTATATATTTTGGGGCATCCCTCTGAATGCTAGCTGCTGCGAGCTCATAGCTCGAAACTGATTTATTTTTTACTATGAACCGTGAACGGTGAACCATGTAAGAGGGAAACCATGTCTACGATTGATACATTTAGTTGATAGTTTCGGAGGGGTTGTTAATGGCCAAGAAAGTAATAGGTGTGGTAAAACTCCAGATTCCCGCCGGGCAAGCCAATCCGGCTCCACCAGTTGGACCGGCTTTAGGGCAATATGGCGTCAATATAATGGAATTTTGCAAGGCCTATAATACCCAAACTGCGTCTCAAACGGGTACGATCATACCCGTGGAAATAACCATATACGAGGATAGGTCATTCTCCTTCGTTACCAAGACGCCTCCAGCTTCCATTCTCCTCAAGCAGGCTGCGGGGATAGAAACGGGCTCGGGTGAAGCTGGTCGGCAGAAGGTGGCCACGATCTCCAGAGAAAAAATCAAGGAGATCGCTCAACTCAAAATGCCAGATCTGAATGCAAATAGCATCGAAGCAGCCATGAGGATAATAGAGGGGACCGCGAAAAGCATGGGCATTGAAATTAAGGACTAGTAGGCGAAGGTTGGGGGTTCGAGTCCTCCAGGCCTGCAACTTCAAACGTTGTGGTCTCACTTGCACGATGGAAGGAAGCCAATGAGGGCCCCAACCTTAAGGGGGTTTGGGGGAAGGATTTCCCAAGCTTTTGGGGTACAGCGAACGGAGTGAGCGTCATAGGGGCGGAGCCCTTTGAAGCGAAGCGGGTAAATTTTTGAGACGCCTCACTTTGGATGCCGATATATCGAGGAGGAAAATTGAAAAGAGGGAAGAAGTACCAGGAAGCTTTGAAAAAAATCGATAGAAGTAGGTTATACACGCCGCTGCTGGCAATTAGGTTGTTAAAGGAAAATGCGACTGCGCGCTTCGACGAGACCGCCGAGGTTCACATCAGGTTGGGGGTTGATCCTCGTCAAGCTGATCAACAAGTCCGAGGTACAGTGGTTCTACCACATGGTACGGGGAAAACTGTTCGAGTACTCGTTTTTACTCAAGGTGAAAAAGCAAAGGAAGCTGAAGAAGCGGGAGCGGATTATGTGGGAGACACTGAGCTCATAGAGAAAATTCAGAAGGGGTGGCTCGACTTTGATGTCGCCGTTGCCACACCGGATATGATGGGTAAAATTGGCAAATTGGGTAGGATACTCGGTCCTCGTGGGCTTATGCCCAACCCCAAAGTGGGTACGGTAACTTTCGATATTGGAAAAGTGGTCAAGGAGATTAAAGCCGGAAAGATCACCTATAAAATCGATAAATTTGGCATAATTCATGCTCCTATTGGAAAAATTTCCTTCACGGAAAAGGAATTGGTTGAGAATTACGCCTCTCTCCTTGAGGATATCCTTAAGATGAAGCCAGTTTCAGCTAAAGGAAAGTATTTAAAGAGCATCACCATTACCTCAACGATGGGACCGGGAATAAAGGTTGATCCAAGCAAGACTAGAGACTTGCTGGAGGAAGAGGCGGTATAATGGGTCGCCTGTCGCGGTTGCAAAATACCGGTAATTTATACATGGGTCATAATTTCAGAATTTGCTGCATGATTATCTAAAGAGAAAAATATTCGGTGATTTATGACCCACTTATCGGTAATTTTTAAATGTTGAAATGGGCGTCCCGAGAATTGGTATCTTCACAAGGTTTGACTCCCAAAGATAGTTTTGGTAAGTTTTCAGTTGAATATATTTTTCGCTAACTAAATATACTTTTGAAGACCGTAGACAGTAGGTGCCTTAAGGGCTTAATCATACCTACCGAGGTCTTGTGAGTTTCCATATTGGAGACCTCTAATCTACGGAGGTCTTTTCATTTGAAGTCGAAAGTTAACAGCTCGTTTCACTTGCTAATCACGAGTCAAGGAAATTTTTGATTTTGGTCTTTTGACTCTTGACTGATTTTTTAGGAGATAATTATGGTTCGACCTGAGAAGAAAAGATTTGTTGAGGAGATCAAAGAAAAGTTACAGCGGGCCGTGGGAATAGTTTTGACCGATTTTAAGGGTCTCAACGTTCATGAACTATCCGAATTGCGTAAGCGCCTGCGGGAACAGGGGATTGAATATAGGGTTGTTAAAAATACGCTCATTCGAATCGCAGCCAGTGAGTCCAATTTAGGGGAATTGGAAAAATATCTTGAAGGTCCCACAGCTCTCGCTTTTGGCTTTGAGGATCCGATCTCTCCAGCAAGAATCCTTTTGGATTTCTCCAGAGAGCATGAAACCCTCGAAATCAAAGGCGGAGTTTTAAATGGTGAAGTAATCGACGCCACTCGGGTTAAAGCCTTAGCTCTTCTACCATCGAGGGAAGAACTTGTGGTGAAATTGTTGAGCTCTCTCCAATCGACCCTTTATGGTTTGGTGAATTCCCTCAATGCACCCTTTAGGGGACTCGTTATGACCTTAAATGCTCTGTACAGCAGAAAAGCTGAAACGTTGGCTAGTGAGCCGTTAGCCCGTTAACAAGGAAACAAATATAACTCGAATTCCTTGAAGATTGGGAGGTGAAAGAGATTGGCGAAAGAAGCAAAATCAGCAACGAAATCGGAAGCAAAATCGGAGACCAAGACCAAGGCTAAGAAGGAGACCAAGAAGGAAGCGAAGAAAGAGATGAAGTTAACCAAGGAGGACATTTTGGAAGCCATAAAGGGTATGACCGTCATCGAGCTCTCCGAGCTGGTAAAGTCTCTTGAGGAGACCTTTGGGGTTACCGCCGTTGCCGCGCCTGTCGCCGCTCCGGTGGGAGCTCCTGCAGCAGAAGCTGCACCGGCTGAGGAAAAGACGAAATTTGACGTCATACTCCAAAGTCCGGGAGAAAAGAAGATCCAGGTCATAAAGGTCGTTCGAGGCATCACCGGTCTTGGTTTAAAGGAGGCAAAGGCATTGGTTGACGAAGCCCCAAAGCCTGTGAAAGAGGGTATCCCAAAGGAGGAAGCCGAAAAAATCAAAGCTGAGCTTGAGGAAGCGGGAGCAGCAGTCGAGGTCAAATAATCAAATTCTGTAATTTTGATTTTTGATCTTCACATTTTAAATTTGTGGTGAAGCGTGCACGTGAGCTTAGATTGTTGACCCCTTTGTCTTCTTGGGGTCAGCTATTTGTATGATAT
>JBFMAG010000010.1 GCA_040755895.1 Actinomycetota bacterium
AAAACCCGATCGCGGAATACGATTGCGAGAGAGAACCCTTTTCTCTCTATGCGATAGGCTCGGTAAAGCACTTTGGGTTCGTTTACATGACCTATACCATGACGAGAGATCTCAATCCCAAGCGATTTGGCTAAAATGCCTTCATCGCTGATCAGCCAGGATATATCGGATCCCCCCACCATTGAAAGGATATCCTCTCCCACAGCCAATTCCGGAGGCCAAAGTCCTCGAGGTAACTCGCCAAAGTGGTTTTGGTAGCAATCTATACCCATCTTTATCTGTTCCTTTACATCCTCTGGAAAAGCAAATTGCCTCATGGGAAACACTATTTGTGGCATGGCAAGTCTTGCGATGTTGATATTGCTCAAAAGAGGAAGGATGGGATGATAGTAAGGGGAGGTTGTAACCTCAACCTGCCCTCTTTCCCGCGCTTCCTTATACAAGGAAATGATCCTTTTAATTATCTCCTTTTGCTTTTGAGCTATGACCATTTTGTCTTCCTCTTTAAAATTCCTCCCCTTATTCACTAAAGATTGCAATTTTTCATCGGTCTCGATCCAGAAAGGATCAAACCAGGATAAGTTGAACCAAATCTGCAGATCGAGCATATCCTGCTGGGTAAGGATTTCGATGGCAGCTGTGGGGGACAAAGTTGTTAGAAACTCAATCCTTTTACAGAGGTCAAGGTATCGAGGATAAGGGGAGATTCTTTTATACCAAATGGGATTGCAGAACCGCTTGACGATGAAGAGTTTTTCGGAAGGGGTGAGTGTATCCGCCCGTTTCATGGTCATTTGCCAATACACGTCTTCGACATCACCCTGACCATGGTCTTGAATTTGCCTGAGAAGGCAAGGGGTGAGATTGAAAGTTAGGTGAAGATGGGGATAATCTTTGAGGATGGCAACCATGTCGGCGTAGTCTTTTATAGCATGCACTCGAACCCAAGGGAAGGTGTAGGAGTCATTCCCATAATAAGGCTGATGCATATGCCAAACAAAGGCTACATTTAGAAGTTTACCCATGACACCTTGCCTCTTCAATCTCGTGAATGATTCTAACTTTCCAACTTTCTTGTGGTTCCAGGATAAATTTCCAGCTAGGCATCAACACGGAGCCCTGATAAGTTCTCTCAAAGCCCTCTTCGGATTGGGATACCGTCTCGATGGGAAATCTCCATAAGAGGGCGTCTTTGTCAAACATGAGAGTGATGTTGAGCTTCTTACACTCATCCCGAATGCCCACCGTCGAAGTTCCCGAACTTTCTCCCATACTACTCAACTTATTATCGGGCAATTTTTTTCCAGGAATGTGATAATAAGCATGCTCGCAACCTCCGGGCATGGAAAAATTAAATTCTACTCCAAACCAAATATCCGAGCTTCGGCGAGTAGCAGGATTTTTAATCTCATAATCGATGGTGAATCTGGAACGTTCTTTGGGAATCTCTATCCTCTTTTGAACCTGAAGGGATAACCTTAAGGATCGCTTAAATATGGTTCCCCTCCGTTTGAGTAAAATTACCGGGGGATCGGAGCCAATCACTTGAGCTTCGTAGGGTTGATCCACGAAATCACCCTGTTCTTCATAAACGCATTCTTTAAAAGAGCTTAAATTCGCATCCGGAGACAAAAAATGATCCATTAAAGAGAGACGCCTATACCGGTCGTAATGCAAATAAGGTCTCAAATCCTCTTTACCCACCCGAATGAGCTCATGGATGGTTTTCGCTTTAGAGCCTTGTATTTCCTTTTGCTCCTGCGGTTGGAGGATCCTTTCATGATAGGGTTCTGGTCTTCTGGCCAGCGTATTCAATAAATTTACTAGTTTCGGTTTGTAGTCCAGCTCAAAGAGTGTCCCTCCTTCCGCGGGATCAAAATATAGATTCAACCTCGATGTCTCCACAAGCACCTCATCTAGCCCATCCTTATCGAAATCGAGTAATTTGACCTCTGCCCAAGCTTTGCTGCCATGCAATCGCTCATCCTCCAACGCCTCCGCACGAATCAAATGCTCGTAGATGGCGGATCTAAGGTGGGGAAGATAAAGACCGCCGAAAATGCCGTGCCAATAAGCATCATTGCACTGACCTCGCCATAGCTCCTCCAGGGCTTTGGGGTCATTGGTCCGGTGAACCTTTTCGCTCACATAAAGCATCTTTTTATGTATGTTATTGCTCTCGGGGTACTTTACCAAGAAATTCCTCCAAAACGTCCCTCTTAGAAAAGGAGAATACCGCTGTAAGCTCTGCGACTCACTTAATTCCCTCACAATTCTCTCATATTCCAGAGCCATGGCGGTGGGGAGAGCCCACTCCATTAACTCTGTATAGGATGCGGTGGTTAGGTATATCCTTCCACGGGGATCAAATTTGTCAAGGCATTCAGCGAAAGTAAGGACATCGATCCAATCCGAATTTTCTTCAAGCAGAGTGAAGAAATTTTCTAGCCAGCCCTCTTGGTAGACGGTCCTGTAGGTTCCTGGCCAAGCTCCAAACTTCTCTCCATCGTCATCGATTATGGCTATTCTGTCACCTCTATCCGTAGCCAGGCTATGCAAATAATCGATTATTCGCTTGGGCTCTTTAAAGGGGATGAGATATCTGAGCTTCATGCTCGAGGGAAAAAGCTTGAGGGTAGCCCCTTGCTCCTCGGTGACGTAGTATCCCACCATCTCCTCATCCTTCAAACCGGAGTATCTAAAATGAGAGTCATCGACCACCACATATTCTACTCCTGCATCGGAAATGGGCTTTGCAAGATGGGGTTCCCAAACTCGCTCGGCAAGCCACATACCCCGAGGAGAATAGTGGAGATGAGACTGGATAAAATGGGTTAGCTTATTGATCTGTGCCACCTTATCCTCGTCTGGGATGATGGGTAGAATAGGTTCGTAGAAACCTCCAGTTTTCATCTCAATCTGGTTTGCATCGATTAATCGTCCAAGCATCTCTAGTAACTCGGGATGAGTCTGTAAAATCCACTCAAGGAGAACTCCACTATAGTGCAGAGTTACCTTAATCTTGGGGTGAGACTCCAATACCTGAAGAAAGGGAAGGTAAGCTTGCTGGTATGCAAGTTCAATTACCGAGGGGGGGTTTCCGACGGGTTGATGGCTATGTAGTCCCAAAACAAAACTAATTCTCCTGGTCATACGTCTCCTAGAGATGCAATGATTGTCAAATTCCTGATCCGTTGAAAAACATTTTTATAGATAATGATCCATGGCTCGAATTACATTCTTGTATACCTGTTGTTGCTCCCAAATTATTCTATCCGGACCGAGTTCCCACCACCGTCTTGGGGTGAAGTAGGCCGATACCTCGGCTTCCTCACCAGTACGCCCAAACCATTGAATCGTGTGCAGGTTATCCGATTGTGTAAGCCACATGGCGATGTCCAGCAACCTCTCATGTCCAGTGAGTTTGGCTTTGTTGTAGACGTGCTGCATGAGCCTGAATATCGCCAATTGTGCGGAGTTTCCCAGGAAAAACTCCATCCCCCCGCTTCCCGCCCAGGTGCAACCGAATTCCGGCAAAGGGAGATCGTGGGTCTTATCCTCATACTTTGCTATGGCTTCACTTGGCGTAAGGCAAGTGATGTTCCTCCACTCAAGTTCTCGAGGTAATGATCCTATAAACCAAAAAATTCCCGAATCTTCCCTTTGATGCTCACCGAAGGTTTCCATATCCCAACCGATGAGCACAAAATCTCCCCTTGCCTCTTTAAGCCAGTGGGCATAGGTTTCAGCTTTGAGAGGCCAGCCCTCCCATCTCCGATTGGAGAACCTATAGCCAACATCGTCGCTCAAATCATAATGCCTGGGGAGGAGTTTGAGTTTCTTCCTCACATAAGTGTAAAGGTGAGTGGGATCACGCCATTCCAGCACCCACTCCCTGCCGTCCATTAGTGCACCTTCGAATCCCGCCTGTAAAAGAGCAAAATAAACATCATTTGAGATATACATCTCGGTGGTATCGGTTACCTTGGGCTCAAATCCAAAAATCTCCTTAAGATAACCCCTCCACCATTTCATCCGATCAATGAACTTTTCTATGTCGAAGAAAAAAATGAAGCTATGATAGGGCTCCAGGCAGACTAACTCTACATTTGGATGCTTGACCAGATTTTTAAAACCTTCCAAAACATCTGGTCCCCAGGCTAAGGCCTGTTTGATGAAGGAAGCGGAGAAACCGATGGACATCTTGAAACCACTTTCTACCATCTGAAGAAACAGGCTGGTAGCTGGGTGGTAACATGTCTTTGAAACCTTCTCAAAGTAAAATTGATTAAGCTTAGAATCGAAAACACATCTCTCAATATCATCGGGTGTAGCTCCCTTAGGTATAGGTTGAGCAGGCAACTTCAACCTTTGAGGCTGATGAACGACAACGTAGACTACCAGATCATTGGCCATGGGGATTTTCCCCCATTTGGATATTTTTGGTGAACGCTATGAACTCTAGCCTGTAAATTAGGTTTTTGAGGATTTCGTCCCAGGAGTATTGCTTGGCAGTTATCCGTGCTTCTCTCCTAATCCTTTTCTCCTCATTAGGATGTTCCTTTAAGAAGAGCAAATATTGGACTAATTCTCGGGGATCATCGGTTTCCAAAACGATGGCATTTTGGAAGGGGGTCACATAATCCTCACCAGTTGACCCGGTTATCGCCACCCCTCTGGCGGCCATTACCTCCAAACCCACCAGCCCAAAGGGCTCCCTTCCACTATTGGCCAAGACTGCATCGGAGCCACGGTAGATGAGCCTCAGAAGGTCTTCAGAGAGATAAAATTTGAGATTCAAAATATCAGCGGGTAAGGCTCTACGGAATGCATCAAGGGAATTTTTAATATCTGGCTCTTTGACCCTAACCTCCTTGACCATTAAACCCAGCTTTTTTGCATTATGCACCACTTCTCCCTCGTAGGGTTCCTTACCTCCTCTAATCAAGAAAGTCGTGGAAACACCGATCCTCTTCAAGCAAGCAACCGCTTCCACGGCCATATTCCAGCGTTTATCGGGGTCCCATCTCCCTATCTTGAACAGCACCAAATCGGAAGGGAAAATTGTCCGAAATTCTTTATAGAGTTCATGATCGTGCTCCTCCAGCATTCTTTTGGGAATCCCATTGGGTATCACCATAGGATTTACACCTAAACCCCACATGCAATGCTTCATATATTTGCTCACAGTGGTGATAGTTGTGGTGTAGTTCAGCCTACCCCAATCTATCCGATGAAAGGACATAGTGTGGTTGGCATTCCAAAGCATCAATACTTTATCCCTGAGACCATTATAGTGAAGGATGTCACTGGTGTCGATCATCGCAGCGGCGGTATGCCATTCCTCTCCCATTATAACCACCAATTTTTTTCTTTCTACCGCGGGTTTAACGATATCATTCATGACAAAAGTGGGCACGGTCTCGTTGAAGTCGTACAGCTTTTCACTTTCACCTTGGTACACCCCAATCGGGTAATAGTCACTTATCCACTGAGACCAGCGATGGAGAATCAATCTCCCTTCCTGCAAGCATTCTTCACCCGGCTTCTTCGGATCTCCGATGAAGATGACGTGAGTAGTAAACCCCTTTGAAGCCAAAGCTTGAGTGAGTTCGGAGACCCTCACCCCCAAACCTCCTGCTTGAGAATAATATTTATCCGGCCCTTCAAAGGATATGACCACGAACTCTGTATTTTTTGGTGTTATTTTGATTGCCTTAAGCACAAAAACCACCCCTATAAAAATTCATCGCCTCTACAATTATAAGTTTATCAACACCCGCATTCATTTTTAAGTTAAATTTGGAAAAATTTTCTTTTTATTTTGTTCTCATTTTAGTATCCTTTGCTTACCGGCAATTAATTTGTTTGGTTAATCACAAGAATTATCTTAACTAGGAGGGAATGAAATGCAATGGTTCTGGTTTGCAATTTTGGCGTCCTTATGCTGGGGTAGCGCTCCCATCTTTGAAAAAGTGGGGATAGGGAAGATGAGTCCCCTCGTGGCTGTTACCGTAAGAAGCGTTGTCATTTCCATAATCCTCATCGTCTCCGTCATTCTTACAAAGGAAATAACCACAATACCCAGGGTTGAATTGAAAAGCCTGATTTATATAGCCATCGGTGGCATCTTGGCTGGACTTCTGGGTCAAGTGTTTTATTTCGCCGCACTAAAACTCGGTGAAAGTTCTAGGGTCGTCCCCGTGTGCGGAACATATCCTTTAATTGCAGCGGTATTGGGGATATCCCTGCTGGGTGAAGCTCTCACCATCCCGAAGATAGTTGGAATCATTCTAATAGTTGCTGGAATAATTTTGGTACGATAAGCGATCTTTTTAATATCAGTTGAGATATCTCGCTGCTAACAAGCTTGGATGGGGACAGTCCCCGCTCAAGGCGCCGAGCCCTAGAAAATAATTAGAAGTTCCCAAATTTGAGATGAATGCATTACTCAGTAGAGGAGCTTCTTTACCTCCTCCACCGTGGGTACTCTTCCAGATACTACAACCTTGCCATCCACAATCATTGCTGGTATCATCATTACACCGAGCTTTGCATATTCTCTTACATCATAAAGGTGAGAGATATCGGTGGCAAGGTTCAGTTCAGCACAGGCATCAATCACGTTCTTTTCTGTTAAAGATAATTTT
>JBFMAG010000011.1 GCA_040755895.1 Actinomycetota bacterium
TCGGTGTCACGGAGGGAGAAATCGAGACCGCAGTTCAGGAGACTATTAAGGCAAATAATTTATCCGATGCCTATGTGAGATTGACCATCTCGCGGGGAGAGGGAGAAACCTGCCCCGATCCTTTCACTTGCCCCAAGTCCACCCTGGTCATCATCGCCCGACCTTTCACATCTTATCCCCATGAATTGTATGAGAAGGGAGCAAGGGCGATCATAGTGAGCACACGCCAAAATGACCTCTCGCCCCTGGCGAGGGTCAAATCGATGAATTTTTTGAATAATATTTTGGCTTTGATGGAGGCAAAGGCTGCCGGGGTGGATCAGGCGATTCTCCTGAACACGAAGGGTTTTGTGGCTGAGGGGGCGGTTAGCAATATTTTCATCTTTCGAGACAATACTTTAATCACGCCTCCCATGGATGCTGGTATCCTTCCCGGCATAACCAGGCGGTTGGTTTTGGAACTAGCAAAGGGGCTTCAGATACCGGTTCATGAGGGAAAGTTTCCACCCGATGCGTTGATGGGAGCCCAGGAATGCTTTCTGACCAATTCTTTGATGGAGATTCTACCCATTGTTCAGGTAGCCGATCAACCCATAGGAACTGGTCGTCCCGGACCGGTTACTCAGCTGCTCAGGCAAGCCTATCGAGAATTGGTTCGCATTGAGACCAAATACTAAAAATCTATAATTGATTTCAAAATGCTGTACAACAGAGGTGATAATAAATGGGTGTGAAGATTTTGCCCCGAGTCATCGCACTCGATTTGCGGAGCTCATTCAATCATTAGCCCAAGATCCACGACCTGTGAATTCTAAAAAGCTCACTACTCGAGAGGAATGGCGATTACGTTATGGGAATTATCGAATTTTATATACCATCGATGACGAGAATAAGACTATCACATTTTTTATTTCATTAGAGGAAATATTGATCATGTGTCAAATAACTAGACCAATCATTGTAGAAACGGATTTCAGAGCACAGTAAAAACAGGTCTTTAGACTCTTAAGGAAGGTAATAAATGGTTGTCGAAAAGGTGGAAGAGGAAGAGTTAGTGAGCAATGCCGCAGCAACGGTCAAGAATTATGTCGAGGTGATGAAACCAAAGGAAACCAGCCTTCTCGCCTCCATTGGTATCTGTGCTGCCGTGGTTGCTGGAAAGGGATTTCCTCCGTCCAACCTTCTTCTGATAACCGCCGTTGCTGTTACCCTGGGAAGCGCCGGTTGCAATGGTCTTACCAATTACCTTGATCGCGAAGTCGATGCCCTCATGAAGAGAACCCAACACCGCGCACTCCCCTCCAAAAGGATCGATCCACCCGAGAAAATGCTGCCTTATGCCATCGGTCTGTTGGCCATCGCCCTTGCCCTTGCCTGGTATTTACATCCTCTTTGTTTCCTATCCGGAGCCTTGGGTATCACAACGGCGGTGGTCGGTCGCAAGCGGTCCATAACCCACATTCTGGGAGGAATATCGGGTTCCGCGCCCGTCTTGGTGGGGTATACTGCCATAAGCCATAAACTCGATTTAACCATTGGACTTCTTTGTTTGCTCATTTTATCCTGGACTCCCATTCACGTCTGGAGTTTGATGACCGCCTATCGAGACGATTTCTTGCAAGCCGGTGTGGTGATGTTCCCCATCAATCGGGGAATCGAGACCACGATAAGAACTTTGTTGGCTTTATCCATCCTTCTTTACGCGACGACCATTGGTCTCTATTTTGTGGGGAAATTCTCCGTGCTTTATTTAATCATTGCCACTGTATTGGGAATCCTAATGTTTTTGAGCAATGTTTATCTTTCCAGAAGACGAGGAGAGAGGGATGCTTGGAGGGTTTACAAGATATCAGCTTACCCCTATTTGGGTTTAATTTTCTTAGGAATGTGCCTAGACCTCTGGCTTCAAGCTCTTTTGTAGCATCCTCATATAACTAGCGCGGGAGCTCGTCTCCCCCAAGCTCGTCTTCCTCAAAATAGATTTTGTTGTCGCCATGGCGCCTAGCAGTCATCGTCTTCAAAAATGTAGGATATATTTTTGGTTGACTCTTAATTCAAAATGTTGTACTTTTTTCATAAGTTATAACATAAGGGAGATGTTAAACATGGCAATCGTAAAGGCTACTGCAAAGGGACAGATTGTGATTCCGGCAAACTTAAGAAAAAAATACAACATCATCAAGGGCACAAAAGTAAAGATCGAGGACAGGAATGGGGAAATAGTGGTAAAACCGCTTTTGAGGAACCCCATCAGGGATGCTCGTGGGATGTTTCAGGGAGGTAAATCGGCTCTGAAGGTTCTTCTCTCGGATCGGAAAGAGGAGGCTTCAAAGTGAAAAAGAAGTTTGTGCTGGATAGCTATGCCTTAATAGCTTATTTGGAAGGCGAGGAGGGAGCTGATATTGTTCAACGAGCTCTAGAGGATTCTGAAAAAGGGAAGTGCCAGCTTTTAATGAGCATCGTAAATTGGGGTGAGGTTTATTATTCTATGCATCGTGCCAAGGGAGAAAAAGAAGCCGAAGAATGCGTAACCGTTATCGACCAGCTTCCTATAACTTTGGTGGAAGCAGATAGAAAAATCACTTATGAGGCTTCCAGGCTGAAAGCGAAGCATTCAATTGCTTTTGGCGATTGCTTTGCTGTCGCTCTCGCTATTCAAAATGAATGCGAGGTTATCACGGGTGACAAAGAATTAAAGAGGCTAGAGAAGGAAGCAAAGATTTTGTGGTTGTAGCGCGGCGACTTGGCTTGCCGTATGGACTCTGCCGCAAAAATAAAAGGTTCGGCTCCAAGGTTCCAGGTAAAAGATTGTTGGATTGACACTACGAACTCATTGCACAAAAGGCTGGTCTAAAAACCAAAAACTGGCTTAACCCGTAATTCTGAGATCACCAGTATCTGGATGGGAACAACCTTTTGGAGGCCCGCGCAAATCCCATTCTCAAAAAATCCCGTAGAAACAGACCTGCCTGGCAGGCACGGCCTTTAGGTCTGTTATTCTAAGTAAGAGGAGTTCATCCGCTGTCTACCGTCAGGGGCAAAATATTTTGGATGAGGACTTTTACCTATCATGAAGTTGTATCAGCACTAGTTTGCTATAATAGACTTCAATATGGATATAGAAGATATAAAGCAAAAATTCAAAGCCAATAAATATAGAATTACCCAGCATGGAGAGGAAGAAAGAGAACTAGATAAAATCACATTTGAGGAATTGGAAGAAGCTGTCGAAAACAGTGAAAAACAGTGAAATTATTTGAAGAGTATCCAGATGATCCAAGAGGACCATGTTGCCTCATTCTTGGTTTACGTCAGACAAGAAGCCACTTCATCTAGTTTGTGGTAATCTTTCAGAGGAGAGAATAATGATAGTTACTGTCTATAGACCAGAGCCAAAAAGGTGGATAGACTTTAGAAAGAGACGAAAGGAGTCGTAAATGTAAATGCTAAAGGAAAAATGTTACTTTTGTGGTGGAACAATTGAAAAAAAGAAAGTTCGTGTTGACTATAGATGGGGAGATGAACTAACTGTTCTAGAGAATGTCCCTGCTTGGGTTTGCAACCAATGCGGAGAAAAATACTTTGATGCCAAGGTAGCTAAAGAAATGGAGAGACTTGCCAGAACTAAAGAAAAGGTCAAAAAATTAATCAACGTGCCAGTCAAAGAATTCGGAGAAGTGAAAGCCTCTTAACAAAACTAGTCGAATCTGGGACTAAAGGTCAAAATTTCGTTCAAAAAAATCCCGTAGAAAAACAGACCTACCTGGTAGGCACGGCCTTTAGGTCTGTTATTCCAAGTAGCGCGGGGACTCGTCCCATTTGGGCAGGGTGAACCGCTACAGCGTAAGGTCGCAGGATAAAAGATGTTAGTGAATTTCAGAAATTCTGAGATAGGCATCGCAGAGATTAAGCAGAACCGTAGCGCTACTTGTAGCACTGAAATTTTTGAAATAATGTATTTAAAGCTGCAGGTGAAAGATTGTGTGGGGACTGTCCCCTTACAAAGGCAGACCATGTTCAATAATTTATTGAGGTGTATGCTTCATTCGAAGCCTCAGATTCTTTGCCTACCCTGTCTACGGCTTTAACTACGTAATAGTAAGTAACCCTCTGGGTAGCCTTAACATCGGTGAAAGTCGTCACCGTTACCAGCTCCTCATTTATCTTCTCGTAATCACCCCCAGGGGAGGTAGCTCGATAAACATTATAACCTATTACATCCGGTTCGAAGCTGGCTGCCCAACTGAGGTTTATCCCATCCTTTTTCACGGTAGCGGTAAGATCCAGGGGAGGAGCAGGGGGTGTATCCGATTCTTTGCCGGACCTGTCAACAGCGGTGACCATGTAATGATATTCAATATCGGGGATAATTTCAGTATCGCTGAAGGTTGTCTCGGTTATCAATTCCTTATTTATCTTTCCGTGGATGGCATCGGGTGAAATCGCTCGATAGACATTATAACCCGCTAAATCCGGTTCGGTATTCGCTGCCCAAGTGATCTCAATCCTATCTTCCTTTGGGGTAACGGAAACATCTTTAGGGGCAGCAGGAGGATTATTTACGACCACCATTAATTCTGAGGAGCCTTCATTGCCTGCCTGGTCATAGGCTTTGGCTGTGAGCTTGTGCTCACCGTCTACGAATGCGGTGGTGTCCCAATTGTAGATATAGGTACCTTCTTTTTCATCCTTGCTCAGGCTACCCACTTCCTCACCATCGATATATAATTTTACCTGCTGAATCCCAACATCATCGATTGGGGCGATTTTTACATCGACGATTCCTTCAACTTCTTCTTGTTCGGAAGGGGAGATGAAAGCCACTTTGGGGGGATTAAGATCGGTAGCACTCGCATCAATGGTAGTTTGATTTTGTTCTGGCTCGACTTGAATTGCTGGTGGCATCAAATGCGGCTCCTCTGTTCCTTCAGTTGGGGTTATTATCCTTGTTATCATTTTGGGTTCACTTCGATCTTGAATCTTATTGCTTTCACCCCCAGTACTGGTCTTGGCAATTTTCGTCTCCCAAAATGCTTTGGTCGGTGTTATGCTTGTGCCCTTGATTATCTTTGTTTCCGTCATTTTTTCTGTCATTTGAGTTACTGCCTTGACTGCTTGCGTTATCTTTCCCGTTGCCCTTTTCTGTACAGTCATTTTCATAACATCAATGCTATTCGCAACATCATCGATATTTTGATTTCTTTTACGTTGATTATCATCTTTCATCCATGGGAATACTCGTACAACTGTACCAATGAAATTTCTAACACCTATTGAAACCCAGCCCAATTTAGGTACGACGAAGGTGACTTTACCCATGATTTGGTCGGGATGAACTGGGTCTGTGTCAGGAGAATCGTTGGCATCACCTTTGGTTACAAACAGCCTATCGTTTCCCTTTTGCCAAATTTCTGTAACCCTGTGGATGACCGAACCATATTCCCTCCTATAATGGATGACATCTCTCACCTTGATGGACTCCACGGGAACTTTAGTGACTACGGCGATGTCGCCAAGCTTCATCGCTGGGCTCATACTGCGCCCCGCAACTAATGTAGGGTGGAAACCGAATAGACCAAGGGAGAACCAAAGCATTGCCACACAGACAACAGCCACCATAACCCAAGCAACAAGAGAAGAACCTCCCTTAGCCTGACTTTTCGCTTCGGCGAGTTCAGCCTTGGTCAAGCTCTCAACTACAATAAGCCCTATGATGGGAGCAATGGTTCCCAAAAAAGCGGTGACCGCCCAGGGCAGGTTGGGCAAGATGGGTGAGAACCACTCAAAGGCTTCCAAAATTCCGCAGTAGGCAAT
Source organism: Actinomycetota bacterium (assembly GCA_040755895.1). Lineage (NCBI taxonomy): Bacteria > Bacillati > Actinomycetota > Actinomycetota bacterium. The sequence continues at coordinate 5,815 of JBFMAG010000011.1, forward strand.
GGAAGCAAGCGGTCCTCCAACTAGTGCTAGAAAAGAGGCGAGGAGACTTTGGGCAACCGAGGGGAGGCAAGTTGAGCCCAAAAAGGAGATGGTCTGACCCGGATTCCCAGAGATGGTGAAACTGGCTAAAGGTATATCCACCACCGCATATAGCAAAGCTATGACAGCCAAGGCTAAGGTAAAATAGCGCTTAGCGAAGAGATTCATGAGATATGCCCGGCTAAATTCCATGCCCACCAGTACTGAGACTACAAGAGCAGAGTTCGTGACAACAGCTTTGGGGGTGAAGAGATGAGGATTCCTGCCAAAACCGAAGAAGATGCCGGCAATAATAAAGAAAACTAGGTGGAGAACACCTACAAGCAGGGATAGCGTGATTAAAGAACGGGTGAAATGCAGTTTCCCTGCCACGCTATATTTCGAGACAAGTAGTGTCAAGGCAATCAAGAGAGACCATAATAGAGGTCGAGCAATATAAGCGATGATGAATCCGCTGAGGAGGCGAGGTAAAACCAGATTCAGAAGAACATATACCACTATCACTGAGCTCAAAACAATGAGCCAGCCCAAGTTAGCCTTTATATTCTGACCAATATCAATCCTTCTCCAAAACATCATTCTCAAAGTTCTCAAAGAGAACACCACTACCTCAAAGATAATTAAAGCACAAAACCGAAAATAGTCGAAGAGTTACGCCTAGATCGACCGATTGTTCAGTGCATCGTAAACGTTCTTCATGATTTCAAACTGGCACCTGTGGGCAGCGTGCTATATTTGCTCTCCATTGCCGAGATGATTTCCGCCAGAGTGGCAAAGGTTGGATCAACTAAACCGAGGTAATTCGTACCCAGCCACAACGACTCCGCATCGATTGTATCCAGCCACTCTTCTATTTGCTGCTTAGTGTATGTTTTGTGTTTATTCCATTTCTTCCAGAAGCCTATAGTGCCAAAAATCCACGGGGTTACAGTCATCTTTACAGTAAAGGTATAGGTGTGACACTGAAGCGCCTCCTGCTCCACATGGACCAAGAACCTGCCGTCCACCCCCTCGCCGGGATCAAGGACAATACTTACTAGACCTACGTGACTCACTATGACCTTGGGAGGATCGGTGATGTCAATGGAGGCTATCCTCTCCGGCACGGTGCCCCATTGCGCACGGTGACAGATAGCTCGCAGTCATAGCAGGGATAGGCATTGCCGATGGTCACAATCACCTGGTCATAAAGACCGTCGCCATTGGAATCATTGAGTTGAGTGCTGCACCAGCCCACATCCTTGTCCTTGCCTGGATCGATGGTTCCCGGTGGATCGTTTGAGGAACACCGTGAAATCTGCGTTCATGTGACCCGTCTGCACTGTACCTGATATCTCAAGCCTCTCCGTCCACAATGCATAACCCACCGCCAGGAAAGCTACAAAGCTACATCACCACAAGTAATACTGTCGGTTTTTTAAACTCCACGACCATGCCTCCAGAATCCTTACTTAAGATAGAAAGAGGCAGAAGAGGACTCTTAAACTCCCCTTCTGCCTTTTCTAACCCGAGCTTAAATCCTTCAAACGACCATCCTTGACCGCGTTACATATTCCACTGACCGGCTACGATCTCGATAGTGAAGCTAAGGCTTTCACACTGAGGCGCATCTGGGAGAACATGGATGTCAAAGCTCATATCCGCTGATATGCCCGGGTCTAGTTGCGCCCCAAAGTTATCCCCATACCTGATCTCGACATCATTTTTCCCATCGCCATTAAGATCAAGCGTGACATAGCTAGGTAATCCCGTAAATTCATGTCCATCGATAATAACCTTTTTGATTATTATCGGCATGGATCCGTTACAGCGCACCCAAAAAGTTATATGCTCATAATAGCAGGGATAAACATTATCAAAAGTAACTTTAAGTGTGTCAAAGTCTCCATCACCATCTGGATCCTCAAACACACCAATGGTACCGCCCACATTTTTATCCACTTGGCGAATATTCAAAAAGCCGAAGTCGCAATTCCAATCATTCGTTGGCGGGACAATCGGATCCTTACAGTTGAAAGTGCCTCCTTCAAATTCCCAATCAACCTCGCCAGTGCTAACCTTGCCCTGGGTAGTTAGGGTCTTTGACCACCAAGCATAACCTAACCCTAGGAGAGTTAGACCTACCAACAATATTAAGTTGAATATCACCACCTTCTTCATATAATCACCTTCTAGTGGTCCAGGTTGGACTCTAGGAGACTCTCTGAGTCTCCTAACTCCATCTACTCAGAGAGTCTCCTAGTCCATCTACCTTACGGGCAATTCCACTGGATGAAGTCAACCTCCACCAGGAAGGTCATCGTCGCAGCCTGCGGGGCACCCTCCTCCACGTGGATGTCCAGATCCATCTGGATAGTATTAGAAGGATCAAATATCTGCCCAATTGCAATGTTGGTTACGTGGATGGTAACATCGTCTATCCCATCGCCATCGAGGTCGAACGGAGTTGGCACGGAGGGAGTCACAGGAACGCCATTGACCCTTACCTCTTTGATCTTCAACGGGATGGTACCAGCATTGTGGATGTCATACCAGGCGGTTGTGTAATAGCAAGGATAGCCATTACTGATGGTAACCGTAGCTGACGTGGCACTCACAATCGTAGCGGAACTACTGCCCACATCCTTGTTCTGCCTAGGCTTAGGATCTGGCCCACTTGCAGCCGGGTCTTTACCATCGTCTTGCGAGTCTTTAGCCGCATCATCTACGACAGCGTTATCATCGGTGAAGGCTTTGGTGTATGAAGCACAAATATGTCCTGTCTTCACCGTGCCATCGACCTTGAGAGTCTTCATCCACCAGGCATAACCAAACCCAACAAATGCCAAACCTACCAACAGCGCTAAACAAATTATTCCCAGCTTTCTCACCTCTTACACCTCCTTTCCCTCAAAATTGCAATTTCCATTGGGTATGGCACTTCTGGCTCGCTGTGTTGCCTTAACCAGTTGGGCTAGCCAGCGAACCACACCCTCATTTCTTGGTACCCCTATGTATCACCTCCTCCTTTAAAAACCAAAACCCCTTCCCCTGGCACCATTCCTAGGTCGGTCGGTTCCACCTTTATTACTTCAACTATTAATTCATTTCAAATGATTCTAAACTCCACAATTCCAACTCTTTCAACTAAATCTTTCTCATATTCGCACGAAAGTGAGAATATCAAAAATTGGAAAAATATTTTGTTATTCAACTCTTTCTAATTATAAATAGAGAGAGAAGCAGATAACATCGGTCATTGGATGGAATTTTTCATTAAAACTAAAGTCCGAGAGAATGGAGGCGGGCACCGCCTGCCGGACGGGCAGGCAAGACCGCCCCTACATTTAATCCTCTGTAGCGCGGGGGGCTGCCCCCTTCAAAAAAGCTTTAGTTGGAGGATAAACCCATGTCGTTTCGTGATCTATTGAGACCATCCAAAGTATATTTTCTTGAACATAAGTAAGGAATTTTTATAATGTAAGGCATAATTAATAACAATGCATAAAATTAAGAAAGGAGTGACAATGATGCTTAAGGGTAGATCAACGATAACAGTCAAAGGACAAACCACGATACCCAAGGAAATCCGGAAAGCGTTAAAGCTTAAGCCGGGCGATAGACTGCTGTATGAGCTTGAGAAAGATCGCGTGATACTCACACCCATCAGGGGTACCATTCTGGATGTTGCAGGTACTGTGAAGCCAAAAATGCATCCTGAAGATTATAAGAAGGTCAGAAGAGAGACCAAAAGAGCTGTAGCCCGACGCGCGGCAGAGGAGAATTAAATGAAAGAATACTTTCTGGATACGAACATTTTCCTGAGGATACTAACATCCGACGACCCAGAAAAATCGCTTGCCTGCCAAAATCTCATTAGGAGAGGAATAAACAAGGAATTGAGGTTACACACAAGTGTCATTGTCATTGCTGAAATCGTGTGGACTCTTGAGTCTTTCTATGGTTGTTCGCCGGGGGAACTCAGAGAAAAAGTGGAGATGATTCTCAACACCCCAAACCTAAAGATCGAGAACCAGGATTTAATAGCAGAGGCAATCGCACTTTATGAGGATAAGAACATCGATTTCATAGATTGTTACAACGCCGTGTACGCCAGGGAGAAGGGGATGGATGTCATCTATTCCTACGATGAGGATTTTAATAAAATCCCATGGATAGCCGGAACTGAACCGTAAAAAGCAAAAATTGGGTGGGGATGAACCCGCCCCTACATTGAATTGTAGCGCGGCGTTCATCCGCCGCTTAAGCCAGACCTTGGCGGATGGCGTAGAGTACAGCCTGGGTGCGGTCGGTTTGCTTGAGCTTGCGAAGGATGCTACTCA
>JBFMAG010000012.1 GCA_040755895.1 Actinomycetota bacterium
AACTGACAACTAGGAATTATGAGCTGTTTGACTTCCTTCATGCCGTTTTGCCCACCAATGTACCCTTGCAAGAGTTCTATAAAAATTTCTGCAGCCTATATAAGGGTACCCTTCTTTCATTCAGATCGGTTTTAAAGGCCATATTTTCCTCTCCATTTCTATATACCCCTTCAGACCTGAAGCGATTAAAAGCCCTTCGTGATCTCCTCAGCCCTAAATCCTATCTCAAAGGTCATTTGGAGTCACGCTAGGAATTTTCGATATCTTCCTGGCTTATTTGGAAGGGCTCGAGTATCCTTAGGGCTGCAGGGAGAATCTGATTGGAGATGTAGTATTCGATGTCTATATCCTGCGGAGAAGCCAGGGTATAGGGTACGGCACGCTCGTAAAGTTTGCCCGATCCCTTCACGATGACATAACCAATTTTATCCCCAATGGTTAGTTTATAACCCGCGTCGAGCAAGCGCTTCGCTGCCTCCACATGGGGAGCTCTTGCCGCATAATCCTTCAATGGTTTGGTCAAGGTTTTCCAGATGATGATATCCTTTGGAGTGACCATGCTCTCCTTTACCTCCGAGATGCGTCGACGAACGAAGCTCGCAGCTTTTTCTGGAGATCGTTCCTTTAAGATGATTCCCAAAACCGTCTCTTGAACATCCTTGGCGATGGTCGCCCAATCTCCTCTCACCACTTCCAGTCCAACGATTTCCAGTCGGTCATCGGGGAGCAGACCCGCGTACCTCTTCTTTGCCTCGGTGAACAGGATCCTATCGTATATCTTGTCCGGTCTTATCTCCAATCCCAGTTCCCTTTGGACCTCTCTGGCAAAATTCTCTATTTTTTCCGGCTCGTAAGCCACGAAGAGGCTGTCAGTATCACCGTATATGATTTGCAGACCAAGGTTTTTAGCCATCTGAATGGTGCGGGATATGATCGCCCTCCCCCAAGCGGCCGTCGCTTCCGCCACCGGTTTTAAGTACCATCGGGCTCCTATCCACCCCGCGTATCCGTAACACGCATTGGTGATGACCTTAACCGCCTTCTGCCTTGCATCAAGCACTCTGTACTGTGGGGTGTCGGACTTAAGTTCTTTCATTCTCCTTCGAATCTCATCTCTCGCTTTGATCAGGCTCAGTAAAACTTGCTTGTAAAAACCGGGCGGCTCCCTGCGAAATTTATATCCAACTTCTGGTGCCACATAGAGGTCCTTGTCCGGCAGAGACTCTCCCGATTTCACGTAAGTATCAGGGGATATATTGTAGAGGATCATGAGATTCGGATACATGGCTTTGAAATCCAAAACGGCTACTTTCTCGTGAATTCCCGCCTTGGGGGGAAGGACGATCGCTCCCACATAGGGGAAATAGGGACGCTCTACCCTTTTGGGGATCAACTCACCCAGTTTATGAGCCTGACGGATGAGATAATTATCCACCCTGAACCCCACGGCTGCAGTTCCCACGTAATCCAGGGGTAGACCCACGAGGTTCGAAAGCTGCATGGCGTAGTCCAGCATAGCTTCGCCTATTCCCATAATCTTTATGGTATTGTCCATTGAGTATTTCAAAACTTCGGTTCTTCTCTTCTCATCCTCCCAGTAGAAAGGGATATCTGCATCTTCAATCACCGATCCACCCTTTATCCCTAAATATTCAGCCACGTTTTCCAGGGTTTTGACCTTGACCTCGGCGAGATCCTGGGCAAAATCGAACAGATCTACGTTTGCTCTTCCGGTGACCGATACATGTCCATAGAGACTGGTGTGAGGTTCTTTTCCCATCCTGTCCATGGAGAGTTCAAAGCCCAGCTTTTTGCATCTAGCTAAAAGATACGGCCAATCGCGACCATTGGAACCATATCCAAGGAGGATATCCGGTGAAAATTGAGATATGTACTTTAAAAAACCCTCTATAACCTGTCTATCATCGCAATCCTCCGCCACGAACTGTCTTTTCTCACCCGCGTTGGTAGCCAGGGAGATCATCACTATGGGATCTTTTTCCGGTTTCGGTGTTCCCATGGGACTATAGCACACCAGCGACAGACCCAATATCCTCAAGTTTGGTAAATCGAGTCCCTCTTTCAACTGGAGACGACCTTTGGCTAGATACACCTTATCTGCTTCTGCTCCAAGTTCATTATCGACTTCTTCGACCTCGACTTCGTGCCAACCACAAGGGAATATTTTCCGATCGATCAGGTATTGAGAGGAGTAACGGATATCGTCTTCAAGAACATCCTTTATGCCATCCATCTTCATTAGCTTCTTGGCATATTTGCCCATTACATCGGGATTTCGGCATGTGAGCTGGACTGACTCGACTGACTTTCCAAAGTACCTCCGGGTAACTACTTGAGCGGTGAGAATCTCGGGAAAGAGTTCACTTTGCCTTATCTTTTCGGCGATATCCTTTAGATCTTTTCCTTTCTCGGGAAGGATGTAGAAGGAGGAGAGAAAGCTGCGGTCTAAAATCAATACTCGCTGACCTTGATGGTCTATTCCCCAAAGTCTTATTTCGGGACCATCGTCCAGAATTTCATAGTTTATATCCAGGAGCCAGAATGAGATTTTCATGATCAAACAACCGTTGAGAATTAAAGTTTCTTTTAGTATATCCCATAGTTAAGTTTATATGATATGCAAAGGCGAAAAAACAAAAAATTATTTTCGGAGAAAATGGAAAATTTGCCCTGCCTTCCGAAGATGATTTAAAATTTCAGTGGATATTAAATTCACCAACTTGGGAAAGTCATGGTGGGAAAGGTTCTTCTGGTCAATTCGAATCAAATGAAGCCGGTGGTAACCCTTCTTGGTCTAGATTTCATTGGAGAGTGCTTGAGGCATCGAGAATATGAGGTAGATCTCCTGGATTTGGCCTTCGAGCGGGATTTCAAATCCGCCATCGATGAATACTTCCAGAGCGATTCCCCCGATGTTATAGGTGTAACCATTCGAAATACCGATGATTGTTATTTTGCCAGCCAGGATTTCATAGTTCCTAAGATAAAGAGGATCGTGGATTATATCAGGCAGAAAACTGAGGCTCCCATCATCTTCGGTGGGGCGGGTTTCTCTACAATTTGAAAATTTTTTCATCATCACGGGACATGTCGGCAGCGAAAATTAGCATGCCCCAGAATAACTTCCTTGCACTAGCTCTCCAAATCCACACACGCATAATTATTTTTCCAATTTTTTACATTCCCGCTTCGCGGGAATGTGAGAAAATCCACGCGAGAAGGTCTGGAAGGGAAATTCATTTTTTATTTTGCAGGTTAGAGCAATTGGAGACCGCCTGTGCGGGTGCCCTCCGGGCATCTTAAAGACCTTGAAAAGTATCTAACAATGTCTTAGCCTTAGGATAAAGCATTGGAAAGCAGGTGATGATGAATGAAAGCTTTAGCTGAAAAGCTGATTTCTTGGATACGGGAGCAGGTACATCTGGCTGGTTGTGAAGGAGTCGTAGTGGGATTGAGCGGAGGCGTCGATTCCTCGGTGACAGCCGTTCTATGCAAGAAGGCTTTTCCCAACAACTCACTTGTTGTAATCCTGCCTTGCCATAGTGATCCTGGAGATATAGAGAGTGCCAGATTGGTCGCCGAGAAGTTCGACATCGATTCCACGACCGTGGTTTTGGATGAGGTCTTTGATTTGCTCTTGCCCAAGCTTTCGGCCGCCGATTCTTGCTCGCGACGAAAGGAGATGGCCATTGCCAATCTGAAACCGCGTCTGAGAATGATCGCCCTCTACTACTTCGCCAACAGCTGCAATTATCTCGTTGTTGGTACTGGAAACAAGAGCGAATTGACCGTAGGTTACTTTTCGAAGTATGGGGATGGCGGGGTGGACATCATGCCTCTGGGCAATCTCCTTAAGACGCAGGTGCGCGAACTAGCTAGGGAGCTGGGCATCCCAAAGGAGATTATCGAAAAACCTCCTTCGGCTGGGTTGTGGAGGGGGCAAACCGATGAGGAGGAATTGGGTGTCACCTATGAAGAGTTGGATCAATATCTCCTCACCGGGAAGGCTTCAAGGGAGATAAAGGATAAGATAGATCGCTTAATCGAAGCCAGCGTTCATAAGAGGCAGATGCCACCCGTTCCCTCCTTTTGATGATCCCAGATGCGCTCCAGGATACCCAGTCGCACGTAAGCTCATAGCCCCGTAGCTCAGAAGCTCAAACTGATTTATTCTTTATTGCTAAAACGAGGAATCTTGGGAGGGAGAATGATGCATGATAAATAAAAGCACCCAGAAGAGTGTAGATCCAGCAGCATTGCAGATGATCGAGAGAGCCAAGGACGAAGGTCTTTCAACTTGTTTCAGTCGAGTGGATAAAATCGAGCCATGCCCCATCGGCATTGGTGGAAGTTGTTGCAAGGTATGTTTCATGGGTCCGTGCCGTTTAGCCATTAGGCAGGAAGGGGAAAGAACAGGCGTTTGTGGGGCAACTGTGGACACTATAGCGGCTAGGAACTTAGCCAGAGCTATAGCTGGAGGTTGCGCTGCTCACGCCGATCATGGTCGTGATCTCGCTTTTGCTCTACTTGCAGTTGCCGAGGGTAGTCCTGGTTTAAAAATCAAGGATGTCGAGAAACTCCGCACCGTAGCCGAGCTCATGGGTATAGAGATCAAAGGTACCTCCGAGCGAGAGATTGCTCTGCGGGTGGCAAACACTGCCCTGGAAATCTTCGGTCAACAGCGGGGCGATCTTTCCTATATCTCCCGAGCTCCCGAAAAACGTCAAAAACTTTGGCGCAAGCTGGGCATAGTCCCCAGAGGTATCGACCGTGAACTAATAGAGGTAATGCATCGAACCAATATGGGAACCGATCAAGATCCAGAGCATATCCTCCTGCAGGTATTAAGGGCTTCATTGGCGGATGGTTGGGGAGGATCGATGCTCGCCACCGACCTATCGGATATATTATTCGGTACCCCAAATCCAGTAAATGCCAAGGTCAACTTAGCTGTGTTGAGGGAAGAAGAGGTAAACATAGTGGTGCATGGACATGAACCCATTCTTTCAGAAATGATTGTGGCAACCCTCAAGGATAAAGATTTATTGAGATATGCCAGGTCCAAGGGAGCCAAGGGGATAAACCTCGTAGGCATCTGTTGCACCTCGAATGAGATTTTAATGCGCTATGGGATACCCCCAGCCGGCAACTTCCTTCACCAAGAGTTAGCCATCATTACCGGTGCTGTTGATGTCATGGTTGTGGATGTGCAATGCGTATTGCAGGCATTAGCTGAGTTGGCAAAGCATTTCCACACCAAGCTCATCACCACATCTCCAAAGGCGAAAATCCCCGGTGCCATTCACATCGAGTTTGACGAGCGAAGAGGTCTTGATATCGCAAGAAAGATAGTCCGTATGGCCATCAATAACTTTCCCAAGCGAAAGGAGGTTCAAATCCCTCATGTGAGTGGTGACTTGGTGGCAGGTTTTTCTCATGAATACGTGAGATATATGTTGGGTGGCACCTATAGAGCATCCCTTCGACCGCTAAATGAAGCTATAATCGTCGAGCGAATCAAGGGGATTGTGGGTGTGGTTGGATGTAATAATCCACGTGTTACCCAAGACCAAGGCCATAACTACGTCGTAAGGGAGCTCATTCGCCATAATGTCCTAGTTGTTCAGACAGGGTGCGGGGCTCTTGCCAATGCCAAGTATGGCTTGCTCGCCCCTGAGGCCATGGAGTCTGCCGGTCCGTTTTTAAAACAGATCTGCAAAGTTGTGGGAATACCTCCTGTACTTCATCTTGGCTCCTGCATCGATAATTCACGAATCCTTACCATATTCGCCGACATGGTAGCCGAAGGGGGACTCGGGGAGGATATTAGTGACCTGCCGGTGGCAGCAGTCGTCCCCGAGTGGGCGAGTGAGAAGGCTTTGGCCATTGGATCATATTTTGCCGCCTCGGGCTGCTACGTCGTTTTCGGAGTTGGTTCACCGGTGAGTGCCAGCGAAGAAGTTACGGACATCATCAGCCGTGGCTGGGAGGAAAAAGTCGGAGGCAAGCTTGAATTCGAACCCAGATACTCTAAAATCGTTGAGAAGGTTCTGGCTCATATAGAGAAGAAGCGAAAATCTCTGGGAATCAGCCCGGGAACGGAAAGGGGGCTCCCCGAAACCGAGAAAAGGAGAGTTTTAATAGAATGGCAAAAGAGGTTAAAGAGTTTGTTTCGGCCGCAATAAAAGGTGCCCATGCGATCATCGAGGAGGCAAGGGAGAACCTCAAGAGGGCGATTGATATCAAGGGATCGAACCATCCTGTGGCATTTCCGAACACTGATTATTATCTACCTTTAATCCATGGATTAACTGGAACAAAAGTTGAGAAGCTTTCCGATGTGGAACAAGTGCTCAGGCAGGTTAGGAAGCTTCCTTCGAAGGTTCCGAGACAGAAGCTTTGGTTGCCATACTTGGGCAATGCTTTGGATGCTGGCATGGCTGCTCTCTTCGCGGGAGAGATCATCGAAGCTTTAAGGTATGCTGTCGATCCCAATCCAGCGAATGATATATGGCTGGGAGCTCCCGGTGATGCCATTGTGCGGAAGCATGGAAGAAGATTTGTCGATGGATCAGCTTCCGGTTTTGCCCTTTTGATAGGAGTGGCTCCTGAAGCTGAAATGGCGGCAAAACTCGTTCGTGAGATGTGTGCTAATGGTCTTTATGTTTTCATGGCGGGAGATGATAACGGCAAGACTTTGGCGGAACAACTTATAGAGAGGGGAATAAGGTTGGGTTGGGATGCTTCCCTTGTCCCCCTCGGTAAGGAAATTCATGGTCACGTCCACTCCCTTGGTTTTGTCACCCGCGTTGCCATGATCTTTGGCGGGATAAATCCGGGAGACTATGGGAAGATACTACATTATATCAGGGATCGAATTTTTGGGTTCGTGCTCTTGCTTAGGAAGATCGACAATGAAGCATGTGCCTTTTCTGCGGGTGCGACCAACTTTGGTTTTTCAACCATTGCCGAGGAATATGTCCCCCAGCTCTTGCCGATTCATCATTACAGATCCTTCATTCCTCGCTAAGGGTCAGGTTTTTTGCTCACTACCAACTATTTGAGTGCTACAAGGTAAATGTTTGATTTTTTTCCGTCTCTTAAAGTGAAACCGACCTCTTTTATTGAAAATCCCACCTGTTCCGCTAACTTCTGAAGTTCTCTTCTGGTGAAGGCGTGGCAATAGCGCTGGATTACCGAACCATCTTTTTTCTTCCAGGGAATGAAAGCATCCTTGAAGTCCAATCGCGTTCGACCGAGGATTTTGAGCCAAGCTGCACTCAAAATATATTTTATGTACCTCTTCTGCCACAGATTCCACACCGTGGACACGAAGATGCCACCTCCCTTCAGAACGCGGTGAACTTCCTTCATTACTTTAAACCGGAAAGGTGTGGAGGGGATATGGTGGAGAAGGGCAATGGCATACACGGTGTCGAAGGAATCTTCATCAAAGGGGAGGTCAAGGGCATCGCCTAGGACAAAGCTGAGATTTGGACCTGTATATCTTGATCTGGCTATATTTAGGAGTTCTTCTGAGATATCCAGCCCGACATATTTGATATTCGTGTCCTTGAATAGTTCGAGAAGGCGACCGTTTCCGCAGCCAAGATCGAGAACCCGATCTCCATCCTTGACCCATTCCTTAAGGAAGAGGATATCCTTCCAGGGGAAAAGGCGGGTCTCCGAAAACTCGCGAGCTAAACGCCGGTAATCTTCTTTGACTTTTTCCAAAAGGTGCAGTGCAAAATCCCTCTCCATCAGCTACCTCATTCAAGCCCTAAGCCTTGAGGATTAAGAATTAAGTTAGAACACCCCTAACCCCATTTTCCTATATATCACATTCTTGCTCTATACACTATTTGTCAAGTATAGTAGATACAGGGTGTTCCCATGGACGATAAGAACAAATTTTCCTCCTTTGAGGAAACCATAATAAAGCGAGCCA
>JBFMAG010000013.1 GCA_040755895.1 Actinomycetota bacterium
ACATGTTGGGCGCGACCTGCAGCATAGAGCAGAACTTCAGTTCTATAGTTCATCTCCTTAAAATCGGGGTTCAATAAAATATCCCGTATTTTATCTCCGATCTGAGTACCCCCCGGCTCACGCGTGGTTAGAACCCGATAACCTCTTCCCCGCAAATATTCCGCGAGGAGTTTCATCTGAGTGCTTTTTCCGGAACCTTCCACCCCTTCAAGGGTGATAAAGACTCCCACCATTTTGCCTCTCCCCGGATATCCGTCTGGACTTCAGTTTCCACTAAAGATTCTCCAATGAGCTAGCACATTATATCATATCCTCCCAATCTCTTTCAGGCCCGTCTGGATATCCTTCAGACGGTCCGGACGAGGAACCGTTGGGCGAAAAGACCGGCTATGATCACCACTATGCCGCTCATTAAAAGTGTAACTCTGGCTCCGTTGAGGTAAATGGTGTGAGCTCCCAATTTTAGTACCCTTTGTCCCAAAATATCGGCTACAGCTCCGGTTAAGGCTATGGAAACAAGAAGTGATATCCTTAAGCAGGACTCGAGAGCCGTGAAGACCCTTCCCCTTATCGTATCCTCGACATTTTCATGCAATAAGGTATAAGTTGAAACTGTGAGCAAAGCTAGGGCAATGCCGGCGATGAAGCTGATTATCATGGCCGATTCGTAATAGGAGATACTGGCAAAGAAGATCAAGGCGAGACCCAATGTCAAAATGGAGACGACAAATAATCTTCGTTTGGAAAAGCGCTTTCCCAGGAAAGCAGCGAAGATGGATCCAAGGGTCAAGCCCATACCAAGCGCCGAAAGAAGGTAGCCAAAACCACCTTTTCCGACCTTTAATACCTGGTAACAGTAGATAACTCCCAAAGAATAAATGCTTCCTATGCCCAATATGGCGATCCCGATGCTCATTATCAGTGATCGAATTAAGGAATTATTCCTCACGAATCTTAAACCCCCGACTATGTCCTCCTTTATCTGGTGATATTTGATCCTCCTTGCCACGTGTTCTGAAGGTGGTAAATATATCATGGCGATGGCGGCAGCCGAAATGAAGAAGGTAAAGGCATCGACGTAAAAGGCAGCGTTAGGTCCGGTAAGACGCTGGAAGAAGGGAATGTGTCCCCAAACCTTTTCCACGAGAAGAATTATCGTTGAACCAAAGGTTACTCCAAGTATCATCGTGAAATGGTTGGTGGTATAAAACAGGGAATTGGCGGTGAGAATCTGTTCCTCGTCAACAATGTTTGGAATGCTGGCATCCTTCGCTGGTATAAAAAGCAGGGAAAAGGTCTCCAACACGAAGGTTATTAAATAAATTTGGAATAAATTCTTCATGAAAGGGAGCAAAACTATCAGCAAGCCACGGAAGATATCACAGGAGATCATGATCCTTTTTCTGTTAAAGCGATCCGCTAATACACCGATGATGGAACCGAAGAAAAGTGCAGGCAAAATTTTGAATATCATGAGGGTCCCTACAGCCAAGCCAGAGCCCGAAATCTTGTAAACGAGCTCGATTAGGGCGATGATGATTATCCAATCACCCAGGTTTGAAATGGCTTGACCGAGCCAGAGAGCGAGGAAATCCTCATTTTTCAATAATTCAAGATAAGATGATTTCCTTTTAATTTTCTCTAGAGCCTGCCGAATTTTGTTCCGATTCACTATGCCACGGTTAAAACAATTTTATTTTTGTATCCGTATCCTAAATCCGTAAAAAAGCTGTAAGGATTAAGAATTAAGCCATTCCTTACCCTTAATCCTTAATCCTGTACCGTGTATTAAATACTTAAGCTTTTGATACCTTCTTTAACAGTAGCGGCAGAGGCGTGTAATGCCTTCTTCTCCGCGGGAGTTAGCCTCAACTCGATTATTTCCTCTATTCCATTTTCTCCCAGTTTTACAGGAACGCTTACACAGACATCCTTTAAACCATATTCGCCATCGAGATATGAGCATACGGGGAGGATACGCTTTTTATCCTTGAGGATGGATTCGACCATCTCCACAACAGCTGTAGCTGGAGCATAAAAGGCACTCCCCGTCTTGAGATGAGAGACTATTTCCGCGCCTCCCTTTCGAGTTCGCTCTATTATTCTTTCTATAACCTCTGAAGATAAGAGCTCGGTGATGGGAATCCCCGAGACCGTGGAAAAACGGGGTAGAGGAACCATGGAATCTCCATGGGCTCCAAGGACCATGGCGGAAACATCCTTTACGGAGATTCCCAATTCAAGGGCGATAAAATGACTAAATCTCGCAGCATCTAGGAGTCCGGACATGCCGAATATCCTATTTCTTTCAAAACCGCTGCCCTTGAAAGCCAGATGGGTCATGATGTCCAGGGGATTGGTGACCATGAGGATCATCGATTCTGGGGCGAATTTTACTATATTCTCGGTAACAGATTTTACGATCTGTGCATTCTTTCCCAGTAAATTGAGGCGAGACATCCCGGGTTGCCTAGCAAAACCGGCGGCCACTATCACAAGCGTGGAATCATGGATGTCCGCGTAATTGTTGGTGCCCACGACCTTGCCATTGAAGCCCTTAAGTGGAAAGGCTTCCATCATGTCTAGAGCCTTGCCTTGAGGTATTCCCTCCAGAATATCCAGCAATACCACATCTGCCAGCTCCCTCTGAGCAATGTCAAATGCACATGTAGCTCCCACATGTCCACTACCTATAATGCTTATTTTCCCCATCTTTCCTCCCTCGGAAACTACTTTGCCAAAAACTTTTCCACTTGAGTTTCCTTACAACATCGCCCTTTCATGTTCAAACTTTTGTTTAAGGAGCTCGGGCATTACGCCGTGTTTTCGCAACCTTTTATATCTCACAAAGTCCCTGGGTTCAATATCTACGATTGCCTTGGTTAAATTCTGAGTGAGTTCTTCCACAACACGATACTGAGCAATTGCCAGCCTCATTCTCTCCCCAACATAAAATTCCGTTAACTATCTTAGCGTTTAAAAACGGAAAAGTTCTTTATCCTGCGAATTGTGACTTTCTTAATCACTTCCCTTCTTAGTGGGACAATTGGGGTCGATACACAAAACCCAAGGTTTTGGGGATTTTCCACCCCGACTAGCCGGGGGTCTCCGAATTACTTTGATCTTCGGTGAATGACATGCCTCACAAACATCGTCTAAGGTGATGATCTCGCCATATTGGGGAAGGGGATATGCCATATTGCATTCAGGATATCCCGTGCATCCTATGAATCTTTTCTTCGATTTTTTAGCCCGAATTATCTTTAAATCCATCCCACAACGAGGGCATTTTCCAATGATTTTATCCTCTCGAATACCCTCCCTTATCTCCCCCGCAAGCACCGCCCTTTTCCTGCCTAAATCCAGCATGATCCTGGCGAGAATATTCCTTGAGCGATCGACCACGCTTTCCCTGGCAACTTTCCCCTCGACTATGGCATCCATATCCTTTTCTAGCTCAGCTGTCATCTGGGGTGTGGAAATCGTGTCGGCGTGCCTCCTTAGGGCTTCGGCGACGGCCAATCCCATCTCTGTGGGGACGATGGGATTGCCATGGATATAACCCCTGTCGTAAAGATTCTTGATGATCTCATGCCTCGTGCTCTTTGTTCCAAGTCCAAGAGCCTCCATTTTCTGAATCAACTGCCCCTGGGAATATCGAGATGGGGGTTGCGTCTCCTTCTTCCTTAATATGGGTTTGACGAGTTTTAACTCATCACCTTTCTTAAGAGTGGGTACTTCTTCGTCTTTTTTGCGACCGTAAGGGTAAAACTTTAGCCATCCCTCATTCACCACCGTGCTACCTCGAACGAAGAAAGGTTCCCCACCAGATTCGATATCGATTCTTATGCTCTCAACCACGGCCTCCAGGGCGAGGGTTCCAAAGAATCTACGGCATACGAGCTCGTAAATCTTCCACTCTTGAGCTTTTAAGTCTTTCCTTTGGGCCAAACCCGTGGGATGAATGGGTGGATGATCAGTGGCCTCCGTTTTTCCTCTGGTGGGGATGATCTTCTCCTGCCTGAGGACAAGATTTGCAAGATTACCCAATTCGGGGCTCCCCTCCAGAATTTTTAAGATTCCCTCGAAATTTAAAGAGGGAGGATAGACGGTGTTGTCCACTCTCGGGTAACTGATGAGTCCCTCCATGTACAGATTTTCGGCGATGCGCATGGCCCTTGAAGGAGATACACCAACGAACGCAGCTGCACTCAAAAATGCAGTGGTATTAAAAGGTGTTGGTGGTTTGAGCCTCTTTCTGACCGTGGAAATATCGACAACTTTGCCCATTTTCCCTAGTCTGGAAAGTACCGCCTCCGCTTCCCGTTTGTCCCAAAATCGCTCGATCTTATGAAGAGCAATAAATTGCTCAGAGCCGGGGGATTCAAACAAGGCTTTTACCAGCCAGTATGGTTTCGGCTTGTGCTCTTGCCTTTCCTTCTCCCTATCCGCGATCAGACACAGAGTTGGGCTCTGCACCCGCCCCACGGAAAGGAACTGTCTGCCCAAACGCGATGAGGCGAGGGATAAGAAACGAGTTAGCGTGGCCCCCCAAATGAGGTCAATATCTTGCCTCGCCTCTCCCGCCTGAGCAAGGCTGATATACACATCTTCGAGATTGGAAAAGGCCCCTTTGATTTCAGATTCGGTTAAGCTCGAGAATCTCGCCCTCTTCACTTTTACATTCGGGTTGACTTCCCTGATCTTATTCACCGCATCGATGCCTATCAGCTCCCCTTCGCGATCAAAATCCGTGCTAATCACCACAATATCTGCATCTTTTGCCACCTTTTGTAAAGCTTTAAGGATGGATTTTTGGGTGGGCACCTTGACTATGGGAGCGTCGATGAGCTTTATGGGGTTTATTTCCTGCCAGTTGTTATACTGTGCGGGGAAATCGACCTTCAAAATATGTCCCTTCAGTCCAATGCATTTCACTTCCTCCCCCCTACCATGCCTACCGGCAGGCCCGCCTGCTGGACGGGCAGGCAGGTCATGAAAAACATACACGGGCACATTGTGAATCCTCTCAAGCTTTGCCCTCCCCTCGGAAAGGATATAAGCAATCCTTCTCGCAGCTATATTCTTTTCGCAAACGATCAATTTTGACATTTAAAATCCCTTTTATTCAGAGTTCCGGGTTTTCGAGTTCCGAGTTTCGGAATTCGGGTTTCGGTTTCTCCCCTTCCTATCGAGTCACAAGAAACTTATTTTTTAACCAGGTAACCCAAGTGTTTATTCCCTGTCCTGTTGTGCAGGAGACTTCAAAGATTTGGAGATTTGCATTTAATTTCGTCGCGGATTCCCTCACTTTTTGAACGTTAAAATTGGTTTGGTTAAGTAGATCTATTTTATTGAGGACGAGAACAGAGCATAGGGTAAACATCTGAGGATATTTGAGGGGTTTATCATCACCCTCGGGGGTGCTTAAAATCATCAGTTTCAGATCCTCTCCCAGATTGAACTCCGCTGGACAGACGAGATTGCCCACGTTTTCGATGATCAGTAGATCGATGTCATCCAAATTTAAAAGATTTAGGGCATTCTTGATCATATTGGCATCGAGATGGCAGGCACCACCGGTATTTATCTGGACGGCGGGTGCTCCCTGTTCCCGAATTTTCTCCGCATCCACCTTCGAGGCGATGTCTCCTTCAATGACCGCCACTTTAAAATCATTCTTTAACTTCTCAAGAGTACGCAAAATAAAACTGGTTTTCCCAGCTCCAGGTGATGACATAATATTGATTACAAAGACCCCTTTGTCCTTAAATAATCGGGCATTCTCCCTGGCGATTGCTTCATTGGCTTCGAGGATCTTCTGAAGCACTTTTATCTCCATCTTTACCCCCAGTCCTCGTCACATCGTCACTCGACTCTCGAATCTCAAAAATTTCTCGAGGACGGGAGACGAGGGTCGATTTATTCTATCTCGATGCTAGACACGTAAAGTTCTCTTCCCGAAACGATTTCAGCGCTTAATACCCCACACTGGGGACAAATGAAATTATAGTCACTAGCCTCTCGAGTTTTTCCACACTTTGGACACTTGACCTTAATTGGTACATTTTCTACCTCAATTTCAGCACCCGCGGCCATGGTATCCTTGCTCAATATCTCAAAATAAAATCGTATGCACTCATCAACAACGGCGGTCATCTCGCCGATCTTGAGTCTAATCTTTAATATCCTTTGGGCACCTCGCTGTTGGGCTTGCTCCAAGGCAATGGATAGGATATTCTCGGTTATTCCCAGCTCGTGCATGGCTTCACCGAACACAGAGTTTGTTTAGATATTAACTAAAAGCACCAAGATACGCAAATGCAGCCTCGAGGCTGCATTTGCCAACTTATCTGACACAAATTTAAAATGCAAAGACATTGCCATTTTGCATTTTGATTTTAAATTTTGAATTTTTTATGAGATCTCTCCCAGTATCAACTCGATGATCTCAGGAATTTTTGCCTTAAGTTCCGGTGAGAGCTCCATTCCCCAATCGATTTCTTTGGGCTGAATGCCGAAGATAACCGTCTGGGGACATATGCCCATGCGCTTTGCCATCTCCAGAGCCTCAAGCAATCCAACCTCGTGAGCGGAGGTAAAGAATCTCTTGGGCTTCGCCTTGATATCCTCGGGACGGAATTTAAAGATCGCGCCGGGCTCACACCCGGCGTCGATAGCGTCGATGACTATGAGTCTGTCGGCGCCTTCGATGAGATAGCTAAGATCAAAGCCCGCGGTGCCTCCATCAATAACCCTCACATTCCTGGGCAAATCCAGCTTCTCCATCTCTCGAATGACATGAACACCTATCCCCTCATCTTTGAGCAGGATGTTTCCCACTCCCACGACGAATATCTGTTCACGAAATTTTGAATCGGCGCTACCCACTATCACTCCTCAGGTCTAACCCCAAAGAACATGTACAGGAATGACTTGAAATCCTCCGCCAAACTTAGGTAGATGTGCAGAGCCACGGTGATGATGAATGCCCACATGGTCATGTAATGGATCAG
>JBFMAG010000014.1 GCA_040755895.1 Actinomycetota bacterium
ATAATACTTGTATAGGAAGGGATACTATCAAATTCCAATACTAGTTTCTAAACTCTAAACAAACTCAAATGACCGAAGTTAAAAACTCAAAACAATAAAATCTTCGGTTTCATATTAGAAAAGGTAAAATAGGTTTTGGTCATTTGGATTTAGATATTGTTTAGGATTCCGTGCTTAGAATTTAGGATTTAATCCCTGTTTAGACAGGTGCTAACTAGCCAATAGCTTAACGAGATTTTAATAGGTGAACGAATAACGGTGGACGGAGGGATTGAGATGCCAAGAAGAGGGCCGGTTCCGAGGAGGGAAATACAACCAGATCATGTTTATGACGATGAATTGGTAACCAGGCTCATAAACCAAGTTCTGAGAAAAGGGAAGAAGAGTCTGGCAGAGTCCATTGTTTACGACGCCTTTGATATAATTAAAGTAAAGACCGGTAGTAGCCCATTGACCATACTAAGAAAAGCGGTCGATAATGCTAGACCCCTTCTGGAAGTGAGACCACGCAGAGTGGGTGGTGCCACCTATCAAGTTCCAGTAGAGGTTCCAGTACGGAGGGGAATCACTTTGGCATTGAGATGGATTGCGAGCTTTGCTCGCCTTCGGAAGGGCAAGCCGATGTGTGAACGGTTGGCGGCTGAACTCATCGAGGCGGCTAAGGGGAGTGGTTCGGCAATAAAGAAGAAGGAAGACTTGCATAAGATGGCGGAGGCCAATAAGGCTTTTGCTCATTATCGCTGGTAATCATCAGTTGGTAGTGGGGAGTTGGGAGTTTGTAGTTTAATTGAATATTTACTCCTAGCTACCAATTATAAACTACCAACTTAGAGAGGGTAAAAAAATGGCAGAAAGATTTCCACTAAACAAAGTAAGAAATATCGGAATCATGGCCCACATCGATGCTGGGAAGACCACCACCACGGAGCGGATACTCTACTATACCGGCAGAGTCTATAAAATCGGGGAAGTGGATGAGGGTACCGCCGTTATGGATTGGATGGTTCAAGAGCAGGAGCGGGGTATCACCATAACCTCTGCTGCTACAACCTGCTTTTGGAAGGATCATCGCATTAACATTATAGATACGCCAGGGCACGTGGACTTCACCATGGAGGTTGAAAGATCGTTGCGTGTCTTGGACGGATCCATTGCCATATTCTGTGCAGTGGGGGGGGTGGAACCCCAATCCGAGACCGTATGGAGACAGGCGGACAGGTATAGGATACCTTGCATTACCTATATAAATAAGATGGATAGAACGGGTGCTGATTTCTTCAAAGTCGTGGATATGATGAAGGAAAGACTCAGTGCTAACCCCGTACTCATTCAGCTACCCATGGGATGCGAGGAAAATTTCGCTTGAGTAATAGATCTAATTAAAATGAAGGCCATAGTTTGGACCGATGATCTGGGTACGATTTGGGAGGAAAGGGAAATTCCAACCGATCTTAAGAGTTTGGCCGGGGAATACCGTCAACGCCTTTTAGAAACCGTTGCCGAATGCGATGATGAGCTTCTTCATAAGTACCTTGAGGGAGAAGAAATTATTCCAGAGGATATAAATAAAGCTTTAAGGAATGGAACCCTTTCGGTGAAGACTACCCCTGTTCTGTGTGGGGCTTCCTTAAAGAATAGGGGAGTTCAACCTCTTCTTGATGCGATTGTGAATTATCTCCCCTCTCCTTTGGATATTCCCCCCGTCAGGGGCATAAATCCTCGTATTATGAGGGAAGAAATCCGACTCGCCTCCGACGAGGCTCCATTTGCTGCACTGGCTTTCAAAATTCAGGTCGATCCCTATGTAGGAAAGTTAACCTTCCTTAGAGTTTACTCCGGTACTTTGCAGGCTGGTTCACACGTTTTGAATTCCACAACTGGCTTAAAGGAGCGTGTGGGAAGAATTCTTCAGATGCACGCCAATCGCCGTGAACAGAAATCGAGGGTTTATACCGGTGATATCATAGCGGTGGTTGGACTCAAGAGGACATTTACGGGAGACACCCTCTGTGATCCAAATCACCCCATAGTTCTTGAATCCATGACTTTTCCGGAGCCTGTGATCTCTGTGGCCATTGAACCAAAGACCAAAGCGGATCAAGAGAAACTCGTATCTTCCTTAGCCAAAATCGCCGAGGAGGATCCAACCTTCCAGGTTAAGGTCGATGAAGAGACGGGGCAGACCATCATTTCCGGAATGGGGGAACTCCATTTGGAGGTCATTGTGGACAGATTAATTCGGGAATTCAAAGTGGGTTGCAATGTTGGCAGACCACAGGTTGCTTATAGAGAGACCATAAGAAAGCCCGTCACCGGCATTGAGGGCAAGTACATCAGGCAGACTGGTGGACGGGGTCAGTATGGTCATGTGGTCATCAAATTGGAGCCAAATGATCGGGGAGCGGGTTATGAGTTCATCGAATCGGTCACTAAAGGAGCCATTCCCAAGGAGTTTCTCCCAGCTGTGGACAAAGGTATCCGAGAAGCGATGGAGTCAGGTGTTCTGGCTGGATACCCCGTGGTGGATGTGAAGGCTATTTTGTACGATGGTTCATATCATGAAGTCGATTCCTCCGAATTGGCTTTTAAAATCGCTGGATCTGTGGCTTTTAAAGAGGCAATGAAGAGAGCTCACCCCGTGCTTTTAGAGCCCATCATGAAGATAGAGATCATAGTCCCCGACGAATATATGGGGGATGTGATCGGAGATCTCAATGCCCGTCGCGCTCGAATCGAGGGCATGGAACCCAGAGCGGGTGCTCGTGTCATCAAGGCCCACGTACCCTTGAGCGAGATGTTTGGTTACGCCACCGATCTCCGCTCCCGTACCCAGGGGCGAGCTACCTTCACCATGCAATTTGAGTGCTATGAGGAGGTTCCTAAAGATATCGCTCGTGAGATCATTGGCAAAGCCCAGGGGGAATGGTCCTTGGCCGTTAGCTAAATAGTCTGTCAGTCGGGAGTGGGTAGTCGGTAGTGAATATCTTTACTTACTCCCGACTAAGGAACCACAAACTACCGACTGGGAAAAGGAGGAGGCAATGGCAAAGAAGAAATTCGAAAGGGTAAAACCCC
>JBFMAG010000015.1 GCA_040755895.1 Actinomycetota bacterium
GCTCATATGCACCCCTTTGCCTCAAAATGGCGCTGACGTGGACTCCTCCCTTGTGAGCAAAGGCACTCTCTCCCACATAGGGCTGATGAGTATCAGGGGCGATGTTGGCGATCTCGCTTACGTGGTGGGAAACCTCCGTAAGCAAGGAAAGCTTCTCCCGGCTCAAGCAAGGTATCCCAAGCTTGAGAACCAAATTTGGGATAATGGACACGAGATTAGCGTTACCACACCTCTCGCCGTATCCATTGATTGTTCCCTGCACCTGGGTTACACCCTCCTCGATGGCGACGATGGAATTGGCAACGGCGCAATCGGTATCGTTGTGGGCGTGTATTCCCAAAGAAACCCCTATTTTGGTCCTAACATCCCTAATGATTTCCCTTAGTTCGAGGGGTAAAGTACCTCCATTTGTGTCGCACAGGACAATCCAGTCGGCACCGGCATCCTCCGCAGCTTTTAGGGTCTTCATGGCATAATCTTCATTATTTCTGTATCCATCGAAGAAATGCTCGGCGTCATAGATGACCTCAAAACCACGATTCTTCAAGAATGAAACGGAATCGAAGATCATCTTGAGATTCTCCTCAAGCGTGGTGACTAAAGCTCTGGTCACATGGACATCCCAACTTTTCCCGAAAATGCACACCGCAGGTGTACCCGCTTTGATCAGAGCCTTAAGATTTTGATCTTCCTTGGGAGGGGTATTTTTACGCCTAGTGCTGCCAAAGGAAACAATCCTTGCATTTCTGATGGGATAATCCTTAATCCTCATGAAAAATTCAATATCCTTTGGGTTCGAACCAGGCCATCCACCTTCGATATAATGGATACCAAGCTCATCCAGCTTTTGAGCGATTTTCAATTTATCGTCAACCGTGAAGGATAAGCCTTCTCTCTGAGCTCCATCCCTCAAGGTTGTATCATATAATTTTACCTCAACCATGGATTTTGCCATTTTAATCACAACACTTTTAGGCTGTAAGCTGCAGGATTAAGAATTAAGCGCCTGATAGCTCCATCCTCTTCCTTATTTTAATCTTAAGCTTAATCCTGAATCCTGAATCCTGTAATTAAACGAATTCCAGCCAATGCATGTATTTTTCTTCCTCACCTCGTACTATAGCATAGAATTTCTCCTGTAACTTTCTTGTTATCGGTCCGGGTTCGCCGATGAAGCGCTTATCTATCTCCCTAATGGGAGTGATTTCCGCCGCCGTTCCCGTACAGAAAACTTCATCGGCGAGGAATAAATCGCTTCTGACCAAATCTCTCTCAATCACCTGATAACCCATATCCATGGCGATCTTCATCACCGTATCCCTGGTAATTCCCTCCAATATGCTGGATGCCGTGGAGGGTGTATATATAATACCATCTTTTATCACGAAGATATTCTCACCAGATCCCTCAGAGACAAAGCCCCTTGAATCCAGCAGAATCGCTTCATCGTATCCACCAAAGATGGCTTCAATTTTTGCGAGGATGGAATTGATGTACTGCCCCGTTGCCTTCGCCACGGGGGGAAGGGAATTCGGATCTATGCGATGAAAGGAGGAGATCATGGCTCTAATGCCATGCTTTATTCCCTCTTCACCGAGATACGCTCCCCAAGGCCAGACTGCGATGGCTACATCGACGGGTGCTTGGAGAGGATTGAGACCCATCTCCCCATAGCCTCGAAAGGCTATGGGACGAATGTAACAGCTTTTGAGATTGTTGACGCGAATGGTTTCCCTTGTGGCCCTAACGAGTTCTTCCACACCGTAGGGCAGTTCCATGAGGTAGATTCTCGCTGAACGTTCTAGCCTTTTCATGTGGTCGGTGAGGCGAAAGATGGCGGTACCTTTATTGGTTTTATAGGCACGAATCCCCTCAAATACCCCAGAGCCATAATGGAGAGCGTGGGTTAAAACATGAACCTTGGCATCATCCCAATCGACCAACCTGCCATTCATCCATATTTTTTCCACCTTTTGTATGGGCATAATATCCCCCCTTTGCAAGTCGGGAGTTAGTAGTTAGGAGTCAGGAGTTAAAAATCGTTAAAATCATGAAACTACTCACTAACTACCAACTACTTTGCTGTGCTATTTAAAAAGTTCACCGTTCACCATTCACCGTAGTTATATCGAGATTAAGCTCATATTTTTGGGACAGGTATCCTAGAGAATATAAGTGTTACCAATGTGCATAAAACATTACATCCTATCAACCTATCAACCTATCCACCTTCGGTTATGAATTGGGCGACCATATCGCCCACTTCCGTGGTTGTGCAACCCATTTTACCAGCTGCAAGACCCTTGATCTTCTCACTGGTCACCTTGATGATCGCCTTCTCAACGAGCTTTGCAGCCTTCTTCTCTCCCAAAAAATCCAGCATTAATTGCGCAGCTGAGATTGCTGCCAATGGATTAATCACATTTTTCCCAGCATATTTAGGAGCAGATCCTCCAATCGGTTCAAACATCGAGATTCCCTCGGGATTTATATTGGCTCCGGCAGCGATGCCCATGCCCCCTTGAATGATGGCTCCCAAATCGGTGATGATATCCCCGAACATGTTATCGGTGACGATGACATCAAACCACTCGGGATTCTTGACCATCCACATGCAGATTGCATCAACATGGGCATAATCCTTGGTTATATCGGGGTATTCCCTCCCAACCTCGTCGAAGGTTCGTTGCCATAGATCGTGGGCATAGGTTAGAACATTGGTTTTTCCACAGAGGGTAACCTTCTTAGCTTTATCCCGTTTTCTGCAGAATTCAAAGGCATATCTGATGCATCTTTCCACGCCCTTCCGGGTGTTGATGCTCTCTTGGATGGCCACTTCATCTGGTGTTCCCTTCCTCAGAAATCCACCTGCTCCCACGTATAGTCCCTCGGTATTTTCTCTGACCACTACGAAATCTATATCCTCGGGTCCCTTCCCCTTTATTGGCGTCTCCACTCCCGGGTAGAGCTTTACAGGTCTTAGATTTATGTATTGATCGAGGGCGAATCTTATCTTCAACAAAATGCCACGCTCAAGAATACCGGGCTTCACCTGGGGATGTCCTATTGCCCCCAGATATATAGCGTTCAGTTTTTTGAATTCTTCGATTGCAGAGTCTGGGATTGTTTCCCCGGTGCGTAAGTATTTCTCCCCTCCAAAGTCGTATTCCACGAACTCGCATTGAAACCCCGTAACCTGGCTGACCGACCTCAAAACCTTTAAGCCCTCCCGGATAACCTCCGGTCCGGTACCATCGCCGGGAATGACACCTATCTTATATACTCGTTCGTTGTTCGTTGTTCGTCGTTCGTTAGACATACTTTCACCTTTAATCTTAAACTTAGAACCTACATGTATTAATCGCAGACATTGGTTACACTCTTACATGGTTCACCGTTCACCCTAGTTTGCTGGTTTGTTAGTTGGCTGGTTTGCTCACTTGCTTGTTTGTTGGTTTGCTTGTTTGTTGGTTTGCTCATTGATTCTTACCAACCAGCAAACTAGCCAACGAGCCAACCGAAGCTAAGCAGCTAGC
>JBFMAG010000016.1 GCA_040755895.1 Actinomycetota bacterium
GTGCTAAACTCTCCATTGGGACCCCTTTCTTTGGTTGTTGGTTTTCTTAACACAATCCAAACTACCAAAGATTGGGTCCCATTTCTATCTCAAAATTTTTCAATCACCAATAAACGGAACTCTACTTAGGACATCACCTTCGGGGGTCATTTTTAATTTTTAGTTTTTCATTTTGCATTTGCGATAGCAGCACAATATTTACAGGAAACTTTAGAGAATTGTATAAAATTTGCCAAACTTTTAAAATTACAACCCACCTGTAATATGTTACAATTCTTTAGAATTCTTCGACCAACTAACGAAAGGCGGGAGAAGCAGCACGTGAACAGGTTAAAAGTTGGATTGATGATCCTAACTGCATTTATCCTTTTGCTTTTAGCCCTAAGATACATCGCGGGTTACATGCCGAGGGAGGCAAGAAATCTTCCCTTCTTCGCCTTCTGCTCCTTCTCCCGCATGCTGGTGGCATACATTTTCTCCTTCATCTTTGCCATCACCTATGGTTATGCTTCTGCCACCAGAAAATGGGCTGAAAAGACACTTCTTCCCGCCTTGGATATCCTTCAATCGGTTCCAGTCTTGGGTTTCTTTCCCGTAGCCGTTCTGTTCTTCATAAGCGTGTTTCAAGGAGAAAGGTTCGGAATTGAATTGGCTTCCATTTTCCTCATCTTCACCAGCCAGGCTTGGAATATGGCCTTCGGTGTCTACGAATCCATCATCACCATCCCCAAGGATCTCCGACGGGCGAGTGCGGCCTACGGTCTCAGAGGATGGCTGAGGTTCAAACATCTTTTCTTCCCGGCCTGTGTCCCAAAATTGATTTATAATAGCATGATGTCCTGGGCTGGAGGATGGTATTTTTTAATGGCCTGTGAAATCATTTCCCTGGGTTCCATGCAGCATAGATTGCCCGGGTTGGGAAGCTTCCTTCTATTGAGCTCCGCTAAGGGAAGATTTGACTTGATCCTGTGGGGTCTTATGGTGCTGATTTTAATCATAGTCGTCCTGGATACCTTGATATGGAGGCCCCTTTCGCTCTGGGCGAACAAGTTCACCTATCAAATGACGGCCACGGGAGAGACCGCTCCTCAAAGCCCACTACTCTCCCTGTATAAGGATATCATCATCTTCCTGAGATTGAATTATATTGAGATAAAATTCTTAAAATTGGTGGGAATAATCGATCGCCCCATCAAGAAACTTTATTCCCACCTCAGGGGCTGGACTTTCTGGCGAAGCCTGGTCAAAGGGGTTAAAGCGGTCGCTCTTATACCCTTATGTGGGGGCGCTATCTACATCACATACTGGGTGACGATTGGCTTAATGAATATTTTCTCCAGACCTTTCCCCGCAGAGGCTAAGTTCATCCCCCTGGCCATTTTGGCCTCTTTCGCCAGGTTATCGGCAGCATACATCCTCTGCTTGGCCTGGACCATCCCCACGGCCGTATTGATTGGAAAGAACGAAAGACTTTCCAAGGTACTTACTCCTCTAATTCAGATAGCAGCTTCCATTCCAGCCACGGCACTTTTCCCCCTCATTGTGGTCGTAGTCATCCACTATCTCTGGGGCGGGATGGATTTGGCATCTATCCTTTTGGTTTTGACCGGAATGCAATGGTACGTACTGTTTAACTTACTTGCGGGGGTAAGATCCATCCCCGCAGATCTGGATCAAGCCGTCAAATCCTTTGGGGTATCCAGATGGAATTATTGGAAAAGACTCATCCTCCCCGCCATTTTCCCCTCCCTGGTCACGGGGAGCATCACCGGCTGGGGAGGCGGCTGGAATGCCTTGATAGTCTCGGAATATCTGTTCTTCAGGGGTGAGACACACACCGCCTTCGGGATTGGAATGTTGCTCGATCGAGCAACATATGAAATGGGCGACAGTTTAATGATATTATTATCTTTGGCGGGAATGATTTTAACCATCGTGATCATGAATAGGTTCGTCTGGCGAAGACTTTATGAGAAGGCGGCAATGAAATATGTCATAGAAATTTAGGGAGGATTTTGATGATTTTACTTGAAGTAAAAAATATATCAAAATCATTCTTTGAAGACAGCAAGAAGATCGCCGTCATCGAAGATATCACTTTCGATGTTTTAGAGGGTGAATTTGTATGTGTGGTTGGACCTTCAGGGTGTGGTAAAAGCACTCTTTTGAGAATGATTGCGGGAATCGATAAGCCCACTACCGGAAAGATTTTATACCGAGGGAAACCCATTCAAAATGCCCATCTGCGCGTAGCGCTCGTCTTTCAATCGTTCGCACTCCTTCCCTGGCTTACAGTCATGCAAAATGTGTGCCTGGGGTTTGAAGCTCGAGGCGTACCACCCGAGCAAAGGGTGAAAAGAGCGGAAAAATACATCGATAAAGTGGGGCTGGAGGGATTTGAAGAAGCATATCCCCGTGAGTTATCGGGGGGGATGAAGCAGAGGGTAGGGCTCGCCCGAGCACTGGCGGTGGAACCAGAACTGCTCCTAATGGATGAACCCTTCTCCGCATTGGATGCCTTAACCGCGGAAAACCTCCGCGAGGAGGTGTTGGATTTATGGCAAGATAAAAGTCTCCCTCTTAGAGGGGTGGTGATGGTCACCCATAGCATCGAAGAGGCAGTTTATATGGGCGAGGAGGTGGTGGTGATATCGTCAAGGCCGGGAAAAGTGATCGATAATATACGCATTGAACTTCCCCGACCAAGGGATCGTAGGGATGAGAATTTCAACAAAATAACCGATGAAATCTACTCGCTTATCGTAGGGCATTAAGGTAAAGGAGGAAAGAGAAATCAAGATGAGCGTGGAGCCGCTGCCTCGAACCGGCATTAGTAATGTGATTGGTTTGCTTGAACTCATTGACGACGCAGGGGGAAAGGAAGATGTATTCAGGCTTACCAGGGAGCTTCAATACGATTTGGAGGATATATTGCCGGTGATCGAAGCCTCGGAGTTGTTGAAGCTCTCTGAGATAAGCGACGGGGATATAAAGCTTACACCGTTAGGTAAAAATTTATTGGAATCGGACATTAATGAAAGAAAGCTAATAATAAAAAGGCAGCTAAAGAAGATCAAAGTATTCCAAGAGGTAATATCGACCTTGAAGGCAAAACCCGACAGACACTTGGATAGAGAATTCGTTGTTGAACTCTTTGAGAGGAACCTATCTGAAGAAGACGCGGAGAACTTGGTTCATACCCTCATTGAGTGGGGTAGATATGCTGAATTAATCGGGTATAACTACGATACTGAAGAAATATACCTCGACCAAGAGGGTCAGGATTAATTCCCCTTAAGCCTCTTTTTAACCAAATGTACGATCTCCCAAAAAGTGGCCAGGCAACCGGGTTTTGTGGGTCCAAGTTCTGGAGCTTCTGGTGGATTTTCATGTGTTTCAACGTACCTTAAAGCATCTTCGGCGACTATTCTTCCCACCCCTTGGGCATATTGGTTCACTCCTAAATCCTTTGCCGTATGGATGAAAGCTTCCTTTATCAAAAGTGGTGAGGCGACCGGTTTTGCTTGGAGGAGTAGGGCACAAAGGCCAGCCACGTGTGGAGTGGCCATGCTCGTCCCCGTAGCGGAGGTATAATGGTCGTTTACCGGTTTGCCCATCAATACCTCATCCGCGCGGCAGGAGATTATATCCACACCAGGGGCCACCACATCTGGTTTTAACCTCTCATCAGCGGTGGGTCCTCGGGAGGAAAACCTCGCTACCTTATCCCTATCCGTAGAGGCTCCAACGGTTATCACATTCTTCGCGCAACCAGGGCTGCCGATAGTATATTTCTTCGGTCCATCATTTCCGGCTGCGGCACAAATTATAACACCCTGACCAACAGCTGCATCACACGTCTCGCTCAAGGCATCAGTTCCCTCGCAGGGACCCTCGGAGCCCAAAGATAAATTTATGATGTGGGCTCCCATCTCCAAAACCCACTCAATCCCCGCCATCACATCGCTCATCCTGCCAGTACCATCGCCCTTTAGAACCTTGGCTGCTAGGATATTTGCCTCCGGTGCCACTCCTCTATACCTTCTCTTTGAGGAAGCACCACTACCTGCGGCTATTCCCGCCACATGTGTCCCATGTCCATTGAAGTCCCTGAAACCCTCCAGCGTGAAATCCTTCGTCGCCACCACCCTGGGGAAGAGATCCGGGTGGCTTTTATCCACTCCCGTATCGATAATTGCGATGTTTATCCCCTTTCCGGTGTATCCTTCCTCCCAAATTTTTGGGACACCTATCAGCGGAACCGATGTATCCAAGGTCGCATAAACCTTTCTATCCATTTCTATTCTTTCAACCCAAGGTTCTTCAGCAAGCCTTTCAACCTCCCCAGCTGGTAGAGCCAGGGAAAAGGCATTGATTAGCCTTATTTGATGGCGGATGGTGTGGTGAGGCTTCTCCACGAGTTTGGTGGCACATTCCCTCCCCGCTTGACTTACCTTGACGATTACATGAATGTGCTCATGCGGTTCTTTTCTTTTGATTCTCGCTAAAAGCTCCGGTGTGATATACATTCCGCCCTCTCAAATCAAACCTTTACCCTTTGATTTAACCCTGGACAGTAATTCGTTCACTTTGAATTTTGGATTGCATTTTGCATTTTTAATTTGAATTTTGAATTTGAGATGAGCTTAATTGAGATCTATGTATAGCCTATGCCCTTTGATTATTTATACCCATGACCAGTGGCCTACTTCAACCTTGAACCTACAATGCTTTAACCTCCTTATCTTCCTCGATTTTTACCACCCATGTCTCCTTCCCGAGCTCTAAGGCCATCTTGGCAGAGGTCTCAATGGCCACTGCATTTATCAGTCTATATTCATGTTTCACCCGCACACCACGTTTTTCAAGAACGGTGGGAAGATTTTTGGGAGGCCGTGCGAGATGGATGATCAACCGCACAATCTCATCCGGCTTTTCCCTCGCCAAGTCCTTCAATTCCTTCAAAAATTCCCTCTCATGCACCGATATCGCCTTTTTATCCAAATCTTTTGCCTTTATAATATATCAAAAGTATCTTTCATTCCTCCACTTTGTGAAAAAATTTGAAAAGCTTCACGTCACCAGAATATTATCTCAGTTAGGTGGTGTACATGCCAAAGAAAAGATATCTGCGCAAAGAGATCCTTGGGCAAAGGGATGATCAAGGCAGCGAAGAGATTGCGGAAAAAAGCAAAAGAATCGAAGAGCGCCTTTTTGAAATGGCTCAATTTAAAAAGGCTCAGACCATCATGTTTTATGCTTCCTTCAAGAGTGAAGTCAAAACCGAATCGATGATAAGAAAGGCTTTGGCTCTGGGAAAGAGAGTCGTCCTTCCCGCCTTTAAAACCAAGAAGGGTGAGCTGGTCGCCTCATGCATTCAAGACTTCGATCAGGATTTACAACCAGGTGCCTATGGGATTTTGGAGCCGAAACAGACCCGACCTGTGGACACCTCCGAAATCGATATGGTTATACTACCCGGAATAGTTTTTGATGAGCGTGGACACAGACTTGGTTACGGAGGCGGTTGCTACGATAGATTCTTAAATAAAATAAATCCCCAGACAACCTTGGTCGGCTTAGCCTACGAACTCCAGCTCGTGAATAAAGTCCCCAACGTCCCTCATGATATTCCCGTCCATAAAATCGTGACCGAGGAAAGGGTAATCGACTGCCTGCCTGTCGGCAGACATGGCAAAGGAGAGGAGATTTGGAGATCCTCGAAACCCTAAAGGAGTTGGTATCCATCCCCAGCCCACCAGGGCAGGAGGAAAGGATCCAGCAATATCTGGCTCAAAGGTTGATAGAATTGGAATTTGACCTCCAATTCCAGGAAGTTTTTCCAAAAAGGGAAAATATCATCGCCCGAAGGGGGAAGGGGGAGCTTCTCCTCTGCACCCATGCCGATACCTTCCCAGCTTACACACACACCCATCCCTATTTACCCCGGATTCAAGGAGGGAACCTCATAGGACGGGGGGCGGTGGATGCCAAAGGACAGATAGCGGCACTCCTGGAAGCGGTCAAACTGAGCAAGGGGGATTGCGCAATTGCCCTCGTGGTGGACGAAGAAAACGAGGGAAAGGGGTCCGAAATTCTTGAAGTCGAAGCCAAAGCGGCGGTGGTCCTAGAACCGACGAACCTGGATATAGCCATCGCCGAAGCCGGCGCCATAGAGGTCGATATCGAAGTGGAGGGGAAAGGGGTACATGGCGCCATGCCCGAGAGGGGAGAAAATGCCATATTAAAAGCTCTTGAAATTTACGAAAGAATCAAAAATCTACCCTTTTCAAGACAGAGGCATGCTCTCTTCCCTAAATCCTGGGTTAACCTTGGTCTCATCGAGGGTGGATGCGATGTTGGGGTAGTTCCCGAGAAATGTAAAATCCGACTGGATGTAGCCATCCTTCCAGGTGTAGATGTCGAAGAAGCGATAAAACAGATGAAGGGTTTAATCGAAGGAGAGGGAGCTTCCTTGAAGATATTGGATATCTCACCCCCGTTTTCGATAAGTGAATCGGAGAAAATAGCGAGGACTCTTTCGAAAGCCTTCAAAGAAGTCACTCAACGAGAGCCCAGATTATGTGGGATGCGGAGCTGGACCGATGCCCAAAACCTCATGGCAAAGGGGATTCCCACCGCCATCTTCGGAGCGGGCAACTTGGCAAACGCTCACTCATCCCACGAGTCCATCTCCTTAAAAGACCTCGAAACCATGGCAAAAATCTTAGCCCGCCTCATCGACCTCTGGACATAAAAGTAAGAAAATATTATGAGCTTGACATCCAAACACATGTTTGATAATTTAAGTATGCCAAAGTAAAAGATGGGTTTCAGACATAATAAATTATGCTCTTCTAACTCGTTATAGCTAGACACTTTATGGAGGTACAATTATGCAAAAGGTTACATTTTCGGGAACAAAACATGAAAAACTGAACATTGGTTATGAAAAAAACTGCAATTGTCCTCCTAATCACCTCAACTGTATGGGGCCAAAAGAATGGATCAAAAGTCAGCTTGGGGTCTGGCAATTTACTTATGGGACACGAGATATTCGGGACAAAAGGGTTCATCCGGCAGTCTATCCTATAGCACTAACCCGAAAATGCATTGAGTTATTCACTCACCGCGGCGAGCTCGTATTGGATCCTTTCGTGGGAAGTGGAACTACTTTGGTAGCTGCGAGAGATATAGCAAGAAACGCGGTGGGCTTTGATATCAGTGAAAAATATATTGCTCTATGTGAATCGCGCCTGAGCCAATTGGATATGCTCAGTCAAACAAAACAAATAGCAATCATAGATGATGCTCGTAATATCGCCGATTATCTTGACCCTAAAACAGTGAGTTTAATCCTCACCTCCCCACCATATGCCAATCTTCTTAACCGTCAGAGAAAGAACAAGAGTCGTCGCAGCGATATGCGGAAAAATCACCAATATCTAAAGATTGAACAATACAGTCAAGACCCAAGAGATCTTGGAACCTTGCCCCTTGAAGAATTTGGAGAGGCCATGAGTGAAATTTTTGCCAAACTCCTGCCTTTGCTCAAGCCAAGAGCCCACTGTATAATCAATGTCCCCGATATGTGGTGGGATGATGAAAGGGTTACCATCCACATTAGTGTAGTTGAAGCCTTGCGCAAAGTGGGATATGAATTACGTAACATCATCATTTGGGACAGGACGAACATCGTCAATAAAATCGGGATATTTGGCTGGCCTTCTAATTACATCACCATGGGTACCACCTTCGAATATCTCCTCGATTTTTGGAGACCACCAAGGGACTAATCGATGGATATTAAAGGCGAAGTTGACAAGTTAATGCGAAAAATAAGGAGGGGGAGAATTCCTTCTTCTGAGACCATCGTTAAAGAAACTTTTGAGGAACTCGGTTTTACCCCAGATGTTTTGAAGCATGAGGATATCCAACAAAATTTTAATAAATTGCTTAGCGAGGTTTTTATTAAAACACTTGAGGTTTTGGAGCGGTATGAAGATCGAGC
Source organism: Actinomycetota bacterium (assembly GCA_040755895.1). Lineage (NCBI taxonomy): Bacteria > Bacillati > Actinomycetota > Actinomycetota bacterium. The sequence goes on from JBFMAG010000016.1 coordinate 8,012, forward strand.
CTATGCCAGACATCTGATTGATGAGTTGATGACTCTTAGAAGCGAGGATCTTCAAAAGGCTCAAGAGATTGTAAAAAAGGCCAAAAATTTAGATCAAGGATTCAAGGAAGCTGTACGGATTCTCTTTGAAAAATAGTACCCCTATTTGAGGAGAGGATTTTTAAGCATTAGCCAATCCCGCAAAACTCGTGGTGGTAGAGATTTTGAACTTCAAGTGGGTTGCCTGCTTGAATTGATGGGCGTGCCGTTTGAGAAGAAAAAGAGACGATATCGCGTCGACTTTATGATTCCCTCGGATGATGCCTTCCATCACAATCCCAACCGCTCTATTATCCTGTCTGCCAAAAGAACCCTACGCGAAAGATGGCGTGAAGTAGTAGAGGAATTGCAAGCTATGCGCTCGCCCAATATTTATCTCATCACTGCGGATGAAAATGTTAGCCTCGGGCATGTGGAAGGAATCTGTGGGCAATATCGCATTCACCTTGTAGTTTGGGATGAAGTAAAGAAAAATAAATTTTCAGACGAACCCTTAGTAATTAGCTATACCACCCTTGCAAACGAGATAATTCCCCTATTTAGACAGTTTTGGGAAACAAAGTGATCTTAAAAACCATCGAATTAAGCAGCTTCGAGTTCCTTCAATAAGCCTTCATTCCAAATTAAATCTAAAATTATTTTCGATATGGCTTTCATTGGACAGGCAAAGATATAGCAAAAGTTGAGGGAGAATCATCAGGAGATAGAGGGGGAAATCTTGATATATTTATAAATATTCATAATATGCTTTAAAAATAATTCAATTTAAAGAATTAAAACGAATCAGGCGTAGAGGATCATGCGGATCCAGATTCCCCACTGGTAAAGTTTTATGAATCCCATTCTCTCGTATATCTTTATTGCCCGGTCATTCCTCTCACCGACCCAGAGGGTGATCCTCTTTCTCCCCTTCGATTTTAAATAGTCCAGGGCTTTCTCTATCAGGGTTTTGCCTATGCCCTTTTTCTGATATTCCTTATCCACCGCTAGTTCGTGAATCTCACCCACCAGATCCTCCTGCCAGTCATACCACCTAGAATGTACAGCGATGAAACCCACGGGCTTCCCATCCCAGATCGCCACGAAAAACCCCTGAGGATCGCCTTTAAGCAGCCACTTCAAATACCTTTTAACCTCGCGGCGATTGGGGTAAGCATATTCTGGAAAATCGCTGTAAGCTGAGAAATAGATCCGTATGAGCTCGGGAGTCATTCGCTTGAACTTTTCCCCAGATAACATCTCTATTTTTACCATCGCTGTCAATTTATTTTCGCTGGGGGCTCTCTTTTCCTTCAAAACAATCTCTTGAATCAAAGTCCATTCTTCGACTAAACTTAAACTTCAACTTACTTGCCTGAGGTTGCAAAAAGGAGTATAAAAAGGAAGGCAAGAAGAAACTAGGAATGCCTATCATTATGATAACTTGTTAGGATAGAAACCAAGGTCATGAAGTGCCCCTTTTGTGGTTATTTAGAGACAAAGGTGATAGATTCAAGAGCCACCGAAGCCGGTGATGCCATCAGGCGAAGAAGAGAGTGCATCGATTGCCAGCGGAGGTTTACCACCTATGAGAGGCAGGAAGAAATCCCCTTGATGGTCATCAAGAAAAATGGTCAGCGTGAGCCCTTCGATAGAACCAAGGTATTAAAAGGCTTGCAAAGGGCTACAGTGAAGAGGGAGATTACCCTCTCGCAGTTGGAAAATATCGTCACCGATATCGAGAGTGAACTCCGCAATCAATTCAAATATGAGGTGCCATCGAAAGAAATCGGCGAAATGGCCTTGAAGAGATTGAGGAAAATAGATAAAGTGGCTTACGTCCGCTTCGCTTCCGTTTATCGAGAGTTTAAGGATATAGACGAATTCACCGCGGAGCTCGCCAAGCTCCAGAGAAATCTCGATAAAGAATAATTAGTTCCTT
>JBFMAG010000017.1 GCA_040755895.1 Actinomycetota bacterium
TTCATTTATGTTTTGAACTTTGGATTCCTTCGACTTTGCTCAGGAGATGTTTGCTCATTTAATATTGCTTAAATTTGGTGCTTTGTGCTTAGAATTTGAAACATTCCTTGTGCTTAAGGACAATGTTCTGGCAAAAGAGCTTCTGTCGTAGGGGATTTATGTCTAGGCTAGAGGATGATTTTTTCGACTGCCTCGGTTGTCGCTTCAGCCTCGACTATCTCCCCGCCCACCTTTATGGCAATATCTGGATCCTTGAGGCCATGTCCCGTCAGAATGCAAACTACAGTCGCCCCAGGCTCGATCCTTCCAATATTGGTGAACTTTTTCACTCCAGCTAGCGATGCCGCCGAGGCGGGCTCCACAAATATACCCTCTTCGGAGGCGAGTATTCGGTAGGCAGAAAGTATCTCGTCATCGCTAACCATCTCTATCCACCCGCCGGAAGAGGATGCGGCTTCCATAGCCTCTTTCCACCTGGCTGGATTTCCAATTCTGATCGCTGTGGCTATCGTTTCCGGTTTTTCTATGGGATAACCCCTGACAATCGGGGCTGCCCCTTCAGCTTGAAAACCGATCATCTTGGGGAGCCTCTTGATCCTTCCAGCTTTAAAATAATCCCGGAAACCCATCCAATAGGCGGTGATGTTTCCCGCATTTCCCACGGGAATGGCGAGATAATCTGGGGCTTCGCCCAGGACATCGCAGATTTCAAAAGCGCCGGTTTTCTGCCCCTCAAGACGATAGGGATTTAAAGAATTGACCAAAGTTATGGGATGTTTACCGGTTATTTCTCGAACGATTTTGAGGGCACTATCAAAATTGCCTCTCACGGCCACGACCTTGGCACCATGTACCAATGCCTGGGCTAGTTTTCCCAAAGCTATTTTCCCCTCGGGTATGACCACAATGCATTTAAGTCCCCCTTTGACTGCATAAGCCGCCGCTGAAGCCGAGGTATTACCCGTTGACGCACACATAACCGCAAGGGCTTTCTCCTCCAGTGCCTTGCTTATGGCCATGGTCATTCCCCTATCCTTAAAGGAGCCCGTGGGGTTTAGACCTTCATACTTCAGGAAGATTCGTAAACCCAAATTCTCGCTTAGCCCTTGTGCGTAAATGAGGGGGGTGTTTCCTTCCAGCAGAGTGCAAACGGGGGTTTTCTCGGTAACGGGGAGAAAATCACGATATTCTTCGATAACTCCTCTCCAACTAACCACCTCGAGGACCCTCCACTCTGATTACGTTGCAAATTTCGTTTACTACTTCTAGTTCGGTTATTTCGCTTAAGGATGCTCGAAGGTTTTTCTCTCGAACTCGATGGGTGATGAACATGAGCTCTGCATTTGGTCCCCTCGGTCCTTTCTGAATGACGCTTGCCAAACTGACATCATTATCTCCAAAAGCCTTGGCGATCTTGGCCAACACGCCGGGTTTATCGACGACATTCATCAACAGATAATAACTGGTCTCAATGTCATCTATGGATCGAATTTTCTTGCTTTCAAAGCAGGTACATCCAATTACGCCGCTTCGCCCATATTGAAGATTTCGAGCTGCATCGATTATATCCCCCACCACAGCGGAGGCTGCGGGCATAGAACCCGCTCCTTGTCCAAAGAACATCACCTCACCCACGGCATCACCCTCTACAAAAATAGCATTATATACCCCTTTGACAGCGGCAAGGGGGTGACTTAAAGGAATCATGGTGGGATGAACCCTCACGTCTAACTCCCCATTTTCCTCTGTAGCTAGAGCGATTAACTTTATGGTATAGCCGATTTCCCGTGCATAGGCGATATCGCTTAAAGAAACCTTTGAGATTCCCTCGGTAAACACTTCAGAAGCCACCACACGACTGTTAAAAGCAATGGAAGCCAAAATGGCTATTTTCGCCGCGGCGTCGTGCCCTTCTACATCCGCTGATGGATCTCTTTCCGCATATCCCCTTTGCTGTGCCTCTTTCAATGCTTGCTCAAATGGAAGACCTTCTTCCGCCATCTTAGTCAGAATGAAATTGGTAGTGCCATTGACCACCCCCATCACCTTCAATATCTTGTTTCCCGCCAGGCACTCTTTTAAGGGTCGGATGATGGGAATTCCTCCACCCACACTGGCTTCAAAATAAACATCGACGCCACATCCGTCAGCGGCTTCCAGTATTTCCTCCCCATGATTGGCGAGAAGTTCCTTGTTCGCGGTTACCACCTGTTTTCCTTTGTGGATAGCTTGAAGAATGAAGCTTTTAGCGGGTTCGATTCCTCCTATTACCTCCACCAAGATGTCGATTTGGGGATCATTCAAAATCGAGGAGACGTCTTTGGCAAGTAGGTTCATGGCCCCAAGAGCCTTCACTTTTGAGACATCCTTTTCTAAAATGGCTTTGATCTTCAACTCCGCTCCGACCTTGCTTCGAAAGTTCTCTCTATGGGTAGTTAAAACCTTAAAAACACCAGAGCCTACAGTTCCCAGCCCTAAAAGACCGATGTTTATCTCCCTCTTCATTTTCCATCCCTTCTTGCCATACTTTGAAACATACTCAACTCCCCACTCTCTTAAATGGTTCACCGTTCACCGTTCAGGTAATTATATCTGGATCACCATAAACTTGCTGCTCAGGGCCGCTTGCAGAGCGAGCAGCCCAAAGCGAATCCGAAGCTCAAGGGCGACCCTTTGAGCGCTTTGCATTGAAAATTATGACCCATGCAAGTGTCACCAATGTGCGTAAACATTAAGTTTAACTTTTAAAGTGGTTCTTCTAATCTCAATAGGTCTTCGTAAGTCTCTCTGCGGATTATCAACTTAGCTTCGCCATCTTGAACCAAAATCATTGGAGGACGTGGTTGTTTATTGTAATTGTTGGCCATCACATAACCATAAGCGCCAGTGGCCGGAATGCACAAAATATCTCCTACCTCCACTTCAGGGAGTATCGCATCCTTAATGAGGATATCCCCAGATTCGCAGTGTTTTCCGGCGATGGTGACTTTGACCGATGGCTTAGAACCGGCTTTATTGGCAATTATTGCCTCGTAGACGGCGTCGTAAAGCATGGGGCGAAGGTTATCGGACATCCCACCATCCACGGAGATATAGGTTCTTACCCCTGGTATTATCTTTATTGTTCCGATGGTATACAATGTCACACCGGCATTTCCCACGATGGAACGCCCTGGCTCGATCATAATTTTGGGAATGGGCAGACCCAATTTTCTTGCCTCCCTATGAATGCCTCCCACTATAACCTCTGCATACTCATCGATGGTGGAAGGTTCATCGGTAGCTTCATATTTAATACCTAGACCGCCTCCGGCATTGAGCTCCCTGACCTTGAATCCAGTCTCATCCAACACCTGCTTCACAAATTCCATGACGAGTTCGATCGCCTTGGCATAAGAATGGAGGGCGAAGATTTGAGAACCTATATGTGTGTGAAGTCCCGTCAGGTTTACATTCCTCATGACCAGTGCCTTCTTCACCGCATCCAGGGCAGTGCCGTTCACCAGACCAAAGCCAAATTTCGAATCCACCTGACCCGTTTGGATATAGCTATGGGTAGTGGCCGTGATACCCGGTGTGATTCGAAGAAAGATGCGAGGCTTCTTTCCTTTCTTTACAGCCATTTTATCCAACAATTCCAACTCGTTTTCACTATCAACGATGATGCAACCCACATCATTGTCGAGAGCGAGATTTAGCTCCTCTGGCGTCTTGTTATTCCCATGAACGTAGATCTTTTTTGGGGGGAATTTCGCCTTTATGGCGATGTATAGCTCGCCTCCAGAGGAAACATCGAGGGAAAGTCCCTCTTCCTTGATTATCTGACACATCGCTAGAGAAAGGAGAGCTTTCCCAGCGTAAATGATTTCAACATTCTTTGAGCGCTTTGTGAAGGCTCCAAGGTACTCGCGGCACTTCCGCCTGATGGTCTCCTCGTCCATAACGAATAAAGGGGTACCGAACCGCTGAGCGAGCTCTACGGTATCGCAACCACCGATCTCTAGATGATTTCTCTCGTTGATCTTGGCCGTTATTGGAAGAACCACTAAATCTCACCGTGCATCATTTTAATTTTGGATTTTCCCAGTTTAACATAGGAAATTGAAATAGTAAAGAACGGTGGTGGACTGGAGGCGGTTCGCCTCCTTAGCCCACCCACTTTAGAAAAATATCAATATTTATTCCCCACCTAAATATAGCTCATAAGATCAATTCTTGTTGCCTACCGTATTGACCAGGCTCTTTAAGATAAACAAATTCCTCACATCGTCCCCGTAAGTCATTCTTGGTGTCTCCAAGATACAGGGCAAACCCTTAAGCTCGGAGCGATTTACGATCCTTTTGAATCCCTCCAAGCCAATGAAGCCCCGACCAATGTGCTCGTGTCTGTCAATACGAGATGCCAGAGGAGCCTTACAATCATTGGCGTGAAGGACTTTCAGTCTTTCCAACCCCACTATCTCATCGAAGGATGAAAGGGTCCTTTCCAATCCATCCTTACTGGAAACATCGTACCCGGCGGCAAATCCATGGCAGGTATCGAAGCAAACACCAATCCGATCGCTCCAATCGAGTTCCCTTAAAATGAACCTGAGCTCCTCAAATGTTGAACCGAGAGCATATTTTTGACCCGCGGTATTCTCAAGAAGAATTTGCCCCTTGAAATTAGCTCTCCCTAATATGTGAGCCAGAGCTCGGCTGACCCTGAGAAGACCATTTTCTTTGCCTGCACCGCGGTGACTTCCAACATGGAATATCAAATATGCCGCTTCGAGTTGCCTCGCCCTGTAGGTGGACTTGATCATTAGATCAACGGATTTGGTATAAACGGATTCAATGGGAGAACCCAGGTTAACCAGATAGGGAAGGTGGAGTATTAGGGGTTCTATCTCAGCCTTCTCTCGTCGAATTTTGAATTCCCCCAAATCCGCTTCGGGGATCTTCAGACTTTGCCAACTTCGGGGGTTGCCAGAGAAAATTTGCATGGCTTGGCAACCCCTTTTAGCTGCCCTGTCAACGGCGAGATAAATTTTGCCCGCGATGGAAACATGCGCCCCAAATCTCACGACTCACTCCGTTCGTTCGCCCTTCGTCCCTCGCCTTTTGATCCTCAAATCTTACTTTCAAGCGACGATGAGCGGTTACATTTTCCGTGGTGCGCTGACTCCCAGGAGGGTTAGAACATTTCGCAGTATTATCTGGGTACATCTCGTTAAGGTCAATCTGGCTTGAGTTAAATCCTCATTCCCGCTTATCACTCGACATTGGGTGTAGAAGACATGAAAAAGGGAGGCCAGATCCTCAGCATATCTGGTTAGGATGTGGGGTGTGCGTTGCAATGCGGCTCTTTCCACCACCTCCCCAAACTCCGCCAATTTGCGCATCAAGTCCAATTCCGATTCATGGACCAAAAGCTCCAAGTCAACCTCACTGGCGAGTAAGGGAGTTATTCCCTTCTCACTGGCAAAATCCATTATGCTGCAGATACGGGCGTGGGCATATTGCACATAATATACGGGGTTCTCACTGGATTGCCTCTTAGCGAGTTCGATATCGAAATCCAAGGGGCTGTCGGTGCTCCTGGTAAGGAAAAAGTAGCGAGCCGCGTCTCTTCCCACTTCTTGAAGCAGTTCCTCCAAGGTCACCATCTCCCCAGTGCGCTTGGACATCCGCACCGGTTCACCGCCTTTATAGAGATTGACCAATTGACCGATGATTACCTCCAGAACATCCTCGGGGTATCCCAAGGCCTTTATTGCCGCCTTCATGCGGAGCACATATCCATGATGATCCGCCCCCCAAAGGTTTATGACCTTTTCAAAACCCCGTTCAAACTTGTTCTTGTGATAGGCTATATCAGCGGCGAAATAGGTGGGCTCGCCGCTTTCTCTTATCAATACCCTATCCTTATCGTCTCCAAAGGTAGTTGTCTCGAGCCACAGGGCTCCATCCCTCTCATAAACATGGCCCCGTTTTCTTAACTCCCTAACCGTCGTGTTCACCGCTCCAGATCGATGGAGATCGCTTTCGGAAAACCATACGTCGAACTCCACGCCCATATCATATAGGACCTTCTTCATATGCTCTAAAACCTGAACGTAAGAACGCTCTCTAAAAAGCTCCTCTCTTTCTTCCTCCGAAAGATTAAGATATTTGTCGCCCTCCTCCTCTATGATCTCTCGAGCGATATCCTTTATGTATTCTCCTCGATAACCATCCTCGGGGAAGGATATATCCCTTCCCAGGAGCTGACAATATCTAACAGCCACGGATTTTCCGAAGATATTCATTTGAGTCCCGTAATCATTTATGTAGAATTCCCGCGTGACTTCATAACCTGTAGCGACCATGATGTTGGCTAAGGTATCCCCCACCGCAGCCCAACGACCGTGTCCCACGTGCATGGGACCAACCGGATTGGCGCTCACGAATTCTATCTGCACCTTCCGTCCCTGACCCAAATTGGAGCGTCCATATCCCTCTCCCAGAGCATCGACTTCCTTGAGAACCTCGTATAGCCATCGATTACTCAGGAAAAAATTGATGAATCCTGCTCCAGCGACCTCGACTTTTGTGAGAAAATGTTGCTTATCGTCGAGGTACTTGAGGATGGTTCGCGCGATGTCGAGGCTTGAGAGCTTTGTCTCACTGGCCAGAACCATGGCCACATTTGTGGCCCAATCACCGAATATCTTCTCCTTCGGACGCTCGAGGACAATCTCCGGAACCTCACTTATTTTGAGTTCTCCGGCTTCTCTAGCCCTCTCTATGCTTAAAGAAATTAAATCCTTTAGCCTTTCCTTGATCATTTTCTTCACCCGAATAACATGCAATTTCGAGGGAGGAAGGGGGAAACTTACTTCCACGCTAAGGGCTTCTCTGCGATTATAGATAGAAAAACTTCGACTATCTTGGGGTCGAATTGCGTTCCTGAACATCTCTTGAGCTCAGCAACGGCTTGCTCCAGGGTTAAAGCGGATCTGTAAGAACGCTCCGAAGTCATCGCCTCAAAGGCATCCGCCACGGTCAATATGCGGGATCCGATGGGGATATTTTCTCCTCCCAGTTTATCCACGTAACCTCGACCATCATATCTCTCATGGTGATGGCGGATGATTGGGATAACCTGGTTAAAGAAGATTATGGATTCAAGAATCCTCAGGCTCTCGTGTGGATGGGTCTCAATTATCTTGCGCTCCTTAGCTGTCAGAGCACCGGGTTTGAGCAGTATCCTTTCATCTATTGTTATCTTCCCCACATCATGCAAAATTCCCGCAAATCGTATTACCTCGATGAAGTCTTCAGCAAGACCCAATTTCTTGGCAATGGCAACGGCATAATCTGAGACCCGCTGGGAATGACCTTCGGTATACCTCTCCCGAGCTTCCATGGCTAAGGTAAGGGCACGGATGGTATTTAAATATAAGTCCTGAACCTTAGCGTATGATCGAGCATTTTCGATGGCAACTGCCGCCTGTTCTGCCAAAATGCTCAACAGTTCTAAATCCTCCTCCGAAAATCTATGATCGGATTCGATGATATC
>JBFMAG010000018.1 GCA_040755895.1 Actinomycetota bacterium
CCAAAACCCTGAGGTCCAATGCCCAAACGATTTATCCTTTTGAGCAGCTCCCTCTCCAAATTCGCTACCTCAATGGAGGGATTTTCCTCTTGAATCTTTCTCAACAAAGCCTTTTTGGCAAGGTACGCTGCCATCTCAAAGGATCCACCCACTCCCACACCCACGATTAAGGGGGGACAGGAATTGGGTCCCGCGATCTCAATGGTCTCCACAACGAAATCGATGATTCCCTCCACGCCTTCGGCGGGTTTAAGCATGGAAAGGCGGCTCATGTTCTCACTGCCACTCCCCTTGGGCATGACTATAATCTTCAATGCATTTCCGGGCACGATCTCTATATGAACGATGGCAGGGGTATTGTCACCGGTATTTTCCCTTGAAAAACAGGGATCCCTGACCATTGACTTTCGAAGGTAACCCTCCTTATATCCACGGCGAACTCCTTCATTTATGGCCCTATAAATGTCTCCCCTTATTAGGACCTCCTGCCCCAACTCTAAAAATACAACCACGGATCCGGTATCCTGACATAGGGGAATTTTCTCCCGCTGTGCTACTTGCGCATTCTCCAAGATCAAGGAGAGCACTTCCTTGCCCATTGGAGAATCCTCTTTAAGTTTAGCGGTCTCGATGGAGGAGAGAACATCGTCCGGTAGGCTAAAATTAGCTTCTTTACAAAGATTTGATATCACATTAGTTATTCTACTTGCCTCGATTTCTCTCATGAATATTTCCTTTCACATCCAAGGGGCTTTCTTATTAGCCCTCTTCAAAAATTCCAATCTCTCTCAACCTTTTATAACGCCGTTCGAGTAACTTATCGGGGGGATACGATCTTAGCTCCCTAAGGGAAGCAACCAAAATGCTCTTTAGCTCCCTGGCGACAAAGCTTGGATCGCGATGGGCACCTCCCAAGGGTTCCTTTACGATTCCATCGATTACCCTTAAGTTTAAAAGGGCGTCCGCGGTCAGCTTTAGGGCTTGTGCAGCCTCGCGAGCTTTGGATTCATCCCGCCACAATATACTCGCACAACCCTCGGGAGAGATCACCGAATAATATGCATTCTCTAGCATGAGGGTTTTGTCACCCACTCCCAAAGCAAGGGCTCCACCACTTCCCCCTTCCCCGATGTTCACCACAATTATGGGGGTGGAAAGCAAGCTCATTTCCATCAAATTATTGGCGATGGCAATGGCTTGGCCCCTCTCCTCCGCCCCAATACCTGGGTAAGCACCAGGGGTATCGATGAAGCACAAAATGGGGATGTTAAATTTCTCCGCGAGCTTCATCAGCCTCAAAGCCTTCCTATAGCCTTCCGGGTGGGGCATACCAAAATTTCGAAACAAATTTTCCTTAGTATCCTTACCCTTCTGATGACCCACGATCATCACCTTCTGATGATCTAAAAAGGCGGGGCCGCCTATAATTGCGGGATCATCTCGAAAAAGTCTATCGCCATGGAGTTCAAGGAAATCGGTGAAGAGTAAATTGATGTAATCCGATGTTCGGGGGCGATCTGGATGCCTGGCAATTTGTACCTTTTCCCAGGGACTTAATTCAGAATAAACTTTCTTCTTTAACTTCTCGATTTGAGCTTCTAGGTATTTGATTTCTCCCGCTATTTCAGGCTGGGAAGCGAGGGGCAATTGCTTTAACTCCTCCAACCTATTCTCCAGTTCCACTATGGGTCTCTCAAAATCGAGCATGAATCTTTGCTTTGGCATTTCAGCACCCCCACAGAAATTTAAAATTCAAAATGTATAAATGACAATCCAAAATTTAAAATGTTTAAAGGAACTTTACATTGATTTTTGATTTTTACATCTTGCATTCATGCGATAAACACATGGTGAATTGAGAAACCTTTTTTAAACACATTGTGTCTAGGGCATATTATCCTGTAAAGAAATCCAGGAGTCTGGAGATGGTTGATTTTAATTCCCTTCGGGGAACGACCATATCGATCATGCCATGTTCCAGCAAAAACTCAGCCGTCTGGAAGCCCTTCGGCAGCTTCTGTTTTATGGTCTTTTCGATGACTCTGGGGCCCGCGAATCCGATCAAAGCCCTTGGTTCCGAAATTATTACGTCCCCGAGCATAGCAAAGCTGGCGGCAACCCCTCCAGTGGTGGGATGGGTCAGTATGGCAATATAGGGAACCCTTGCCTCATGAAGGCGGGCAAGGGCTGCGCTGGTCTTAGCCATTTGCACTAGTGAGAGCATACCCTCTTGCATTCGAGCTCCCCCGGATGCCGAGGCTATAATCAGAGGAATTCCCTCTCTCCCCGCTTTTTCCACAATCCTTGTGATCTTCTCTCCTACCACGGAACCCATACTCCCCCCGACGAATCGAAAGTCCATGACACCCAAAATGACCTTATGCCCATTGAGTTGACCTTCACCGGTGACTACGGCTTCATCGAGTCCGGTCCTTTCCCTCGCTTGACTCAAGCTTTCCAGGTAAGACTTAGCGGCGACAAATCCAAGGGGATCTTTTGAACAAAGATGAGGATTAAACTCCTTAAAAGTATTTCCGTCAATGAGGAGATTTATCCGCTCCCAGGGAGTTAGTGGAAAATGGTAATTGCACTTTGGACAGACCTTGTGATTCCTGAGTAGTTCCCTTTGGAAGATGATCTCGTTGCAAGCAGCACACCTCGACCAAATCCCCTCGGGGATCTCGCGCTTTTCAGAAGATGGATTTATCCTATTATTACCCTTCTTATGGAACCATTCGGAAATGGGCATTATTTCCCCTTAAACCCTCGCCAACGCTTCCCGAATTTCTTTGACAAATCTCATTACGCTGGCTACTTGTCCCCGCTCATCCTTTGCCTTATCTATTAAATCGATGAGCGCGCTTCCTATTATGACACCATCGGCAATTTTCGCAACTTCCCTAGCATGTTCGGGGGAGGATATCCCAAAGCCGACCGCCAATGGCTTGTCGGTCAGCACTCTTACCCGTGAGATAAAATGGGGCAGGGTAATGGATAGAGCTTCCCTCACTCCAGTGACTCCCGTGAGGGAAACGCAATAAATGAATCCACGACATGCGGATGCCACTTTCCTGATCCTGTCCTCGGTGCTAGTAGGGGCGAGCAAAAAAATGGTGTCGATGGAATTTGCTTCGGCAACCGAGCACCAAGGATGAGCCTCCTCAGGAGGCAAATCTGGAATAATCACTCCATCGACTCCCACCCCTGCAACGGCTTTTGCAAAGACGTCAAGACCATATTTATAAATCACATTGTAGTAAGTCATGATGACAAATGGGGTATCAGTTACCCTCCGGAGATCTGAGATCAACTCCAGAACTTGCGGTGTCTTTATTCCCTGTGATAACGCTACCACAGATGCCTTTTGAATGGTTGTACCATCGGCTAAGGGATCCGAATAGGGAATCCCGATTTCGATGATGTCCCCCCACTCAGC
>JBFMAG010000019.1 GCA_040755895.1 Actinomycetota bacterium
AGCTTGCAGAGCTCCCATGGGACAAAGCTTAGAAAACCAGGGCTCCCCTACCCAAAGGGGGATTAGGATAACGAGGAATATGAGAACTAAAAATCTAAAATAAGTCAAACCATCGGGAATACCCAGCTTGGGAACGGGAATTCTAGCCAAAAGATCCTGTAAAAACCCAAAGGGACAAAGCCAGCCGCAAGTCATCCTGCCCACCAACACCCCCACCATCCCCAAAATCCCAATGGTCAAGAAAGGTATGGACCTTATTATCGCGAAATGTTGAATGGTTCCAATGGGACAGGCAAAACTGGCCAATGGACAAGCATAGCAATTTAGATAGGGGCAAGGAAAAAACTTCAAAAAGGAAAGGAAATAAGCATTGGAAAATATGGAGGAGAATATCTGGTATTTTCTTCGATTTCTGTTCATCACTTGATCCCTAGACAGGAAAGGCAGATATGGATGGCGTTGCGAAGAATTATGCCGAATTCTCCTCGAAAAATCCCCATGCAAAAAGCGAGAAAAAATGGGATTAAAAGGAAAAGTTTGCTCGATTTCAGGAAAATCACTCCCAAATCAAAATTTCTTCTTTTTTTAAAATTCTCCTTTACAAGAAGTCCCGATTCTTGTATAAAGTTAGAGAAAAAATATCCTTGAACGAAAAGGGAGTGAAAATTATGGCCAGACCCATAATAGATGCAGAAGAATGCACTGGCTGCGGTATCTGTGTTGATAGCTGCCCCAATGGCGTTCTTGAAATGGCGGATGATATCGTCGCCGTTGTCAATGAGGATGCTTGCGAAGGTTGTGGGACTTGCATGGAAGAATGTCCCATGGGAGCCATCGAAGTCGAGGAAGGGTGATTCAGCTTACTCCCCCCAAAATTTGCCTGAGTTTCTTCAAATCTTGCCAAAATTCCCTCTTTGCCTGAGGATTTTTTAGTGCCTGTTCCGGATCATGTGTTAAAAGAACCTGCATATCAGGTCTTAATTTAAAAACTTTTCCGGGACTGAAAGAATCCTTATATTCCTCCAAGGAAATCGTCTTTAAAAAGGCAAAAGCCAATGGTCCCATGGCCACGATCACCTTTGGTCCCAATATTTCTATCTCGGTTTTCAAATACTCTTTGCATGCTTCGATGTGTTCGATGGACACACTTTGGACATCGGGTAAAAAACATTTCACAGCATTTGTACCGTAAACATCGGTTATATCCATATTCAATCTACCAAAGGCTTTGTATAAAGCCTCCCCCACATTCCCAAAGAAAGCCATGCCTTCTGAATCCTCGAGCTTGGTCGGCGCACCCTTAACGAACATGATATCGGCAAGGGGATAGCCGGCACCGGGAAGTGGCTGTTCGCAAGCTTTTCGAAAACTGCATCTTACACAACTCCTTATCCTTTCGGCCAAACAATTTATCTCCCCTATCGCCTTCTCCAAAATTTTCAAGAATATCTCACTTTCCTTGGACCAAATCATTGGTTATCGCCCCTCTAGCCCATCTTAAAAATTAGGCTTAAACCTCCAAAATCCTCCAAAATCATCGGTTTAAATGAGCCAGAACGAAAAAGGCTTTGAGGGCTGGGAACTAGGTAGAAATAAAAAGGTAAAGGGTGAAATATATTATTTATAGGTTAGACATAAATCGCTACGACAGAAGCTCTTTTTGCTGGAATTACGTCCAGGGCATAGGTGAAATTTAAAGATAGATGCAAAAGTTTAGTTAATAAATAGGGGACTGGTGAAGGATTTTTAACCCATGGGCCATGACCCGTGTCCCATGACATTTATTTATCTGATGAATAGTGGAGCAAATATCAAGGCCACCACGGTCATGACCTTTATCAAAATATTCATGCATGGTCCAGCGGTATCCTTGAATGGGTCCCCAACGGTATCTCCGACCACGGATGCCGCGTGGGTTTGTGTCCCTTTCCCGCCGAGATTCCCGGCCTCAATGTATTTCTTGGCATTATCCCAAGCTCCTCCGGCATTGGCCATAAAGATGGCCATCAAGAAACCACAAACCAGCGCTCCAGCCAGATAACCACCAAGTGCTTGAGGACTCCATAAACCGATGAGGATGGGACTAAACACGGCGATGGAGCCGGGGATGATCATCTCCCTCAATGCGGCTGCGGTTGATATATCGACACACTTGGCATAATCGGGTTTAGCACCCTCCTTACCCTCTCTCAAACCGGGGATTTCCCTGAATTGCCGTCTTACCTCCTCAATCATCTTGAAGGCCGCCCTTCCCACGGCCTTAATGGCCAATGATGAGAAGAGGAAGGGGAACATCCCTCCCAGAAATAGCCCGATGATCGTATCGGCGCGGGCGATGTCGATGGTTGGAAGCTTACAGACGGCACAAAAGGCTTTGAAGAGAGCCAATGCAGTGACCGCAGCTGAAGCAATGGCAAATCCCTTTGCAATGGCAGCCGTTGTGTTGCCCAGCGCATCCAGGCTATCGGTAATTCTCCTTATCTTAGGAGGTCTTTTCGCCATCTCGGCGATACCGCCAGCATTGTCGGCGATGGGACCATAAGCATCCACGGAGACGACTATTCCCGTGGTGGAGAGCATGCCAATAGCCGCAAGCGAAATGCCGTAAACTCCCCCACCAACCCCGTTGATTACCACGCCTTTCATCGCCGCCTCTCCAGCTATGTACGCAATGAAGATCGCCACACAGAGGATGATGATGGAAAAGGCGGTGCTTCCCATCCCCGCAGAAATTCCCGCGAGGATATTCGTTGCGGCACCGGTGAGCGAAGACTGCGCGATCTCCTTGACGGGATTGTATTTATCGGAGGTGTAATATTCGGAGACCTGACCAATGGCCATTCCCGCAGCCAATCCAACCACGATCGACCAGAAGAAACCCATCCTGCCGGCTCCCAACATGAGGTACACCAACACAGCACAAGCGAGAGTGGTAAAAAGAGCAGCAGAGTAAGTCCCCATGCTCAGGGCTCGACTAAGGTGAACTTCCTCTCGAGCTCGCACAAAAAGAGAACCGAGAATGGAGCAGATAATGCCGACGGATGCGATGAGAAGGGGCAAAACCATGCCCTTCCAACCAAGGAGTATGGCACCCAAGACAATGGGGGCAACGATGGAACCCACATAAGACTCGTACAAATCCGCTCCCATGCCCGCTACATCGCCAACATTATCCCCCACATTATCGGCGATTACCGCTGGATTTCTGGGATCATCCTCGGGGATACCCGCTTCAACCTTGCCCACCAAATCCGCTCCCACGTCGGCGGCTTTGGTATAAATCCCGCCACCAACTCGAGCAAAGAGAGCAATTGAACTCGCCCCCAGACCAAAGCCGGCGATGATATCCGGGGCATTGGGAAGATTTAGCCAACATTGGAAGACGAGATAACAAATACTCAAACCGAAGAGACCAAGACCTGCCACCATCAGGCCCATGACCGCCCCGCCACGAAAGGCCACTCCCAGGGCTTCCGCCACTCCCTCCTCAGCCGCCTTTGTGGTCCTGGCATTGGCTCGGGTGGCTATGGTTAAACCTATGAAACCGGCCAATCCGGAGAGAAAGGCTCCACATATGTAAGCAATCGCCGTTAGTTTGCTGATGAGAAAGAAAATGAGCGTTGCTATGACCACCAAAAAAATGGCTACAGATCTATATTCCCTGCTCAGAAAGGCATTTGCGCCTTCTTGGACGGCGCGAGAAATTTCAGCCATTTTTTCGGTCCCAACGGGATGCTCGAGGACGGTATAAGCATAGCAGGCAGCCGTGATAAGTCCACAGACTGCACAAAGTGCGGCAATTCCCGCCAAAATAGCCAAAGACACGAGCTTTCCTCCCTCGCCAAAAAATTAACTCGTCAGGGAAATAAAGAAAAAGCTCCCAAATTAAGGAGCAGCGCGGCTATATTAGCGAAGCCCCGTTTCAATTTCGACTAAAATATATAATACTTTTGCTCATTCCTGTCAAGACGCCTATTTTTCGTGGAATAATGATTTAAATTCAATTTTTCATTAAAAACCTGGAGTTCAAATTGCTGCGATAAAGTATTTTTAAGGCGTTCAAATCCAAGATGGTCCACTTCCAAATTTTGGCTTTCTAAAGCCATTTTCTTTTGGGCCAGGTTAAAGTATTCAAATCTTTCTAAAAAGTTCAAGAATCGCATTTCTATTGATGGGATTTTGGAAGTCTCAAGGTGGATTTGGCTCCGTTCCTCGTCTCTTCGAATATCCGTTTGACTCAGAAATTGACAAATCCTGAGCAAATGGCTTTCCGTTTTACTTTCCTCTTGACGAAGCTACTTTCTTTTGAGTAAAGTTCAGAAGCAGTTTGGAGTCATCAGCGTTTCCAAGGTCTATCTGGATATTTTTTAAAATATATTCGTATCGATCGATGCGTTTACCGGTTATCTCATCAAAGAGAGGCGTACCCCCATCTTTAGGGTCACCATACCCATTAAGATTGTTGCGCTGAATTGGATTCGAGAAGATAAAGAGCTTATGTTGGAAACTTACAGGAAGCAGGACTATACATTTAGCCAAGAGGACCACCAACTATAACCCTCAATTTCAGGTCAAAAATGGTTAAAAATAAGGCGAAACTAGTGTAATAAGTACCCATTAACTGGTGTAGTAATTACCCACAACTAGAGAAATAATTACTCACCAATTATATTAGAAACATATATTTGATGAATAAGATTAGAGTGCTTTTTTCAAATTTTAAAATGAGAGAAAAATTGGGTTACTCAAAAAAGAACTTGAGGAACTAGGAAGAAGGTTAAGAGCAGGGCTCACCCATAAAGAATTGGAAACATTCTTATGGATCGCAGAAAAAGGATTGAAAATTTTTCGGGGAAGAACTTGCAATTCCCCAGAAAAAAATTAAGCTTTAGATACAATGAGAAACAATAAGAAATTAAGAATGCTCAGGGCAAAACAAGTTATGGAGATATTAAACATCAGTCGAATCACTCTTTACCGCCTCGTGAGGCGGGGGGAGTTGAAGTGCTACAAATTTGGGCGCGCAGTGAGATTTAGAGAATCGGATATCAAAAAATTTATCGAGTCCCATGAGAAAAAAATAAGAAATGAGAAAAAGATGGAGCCAAAAGTGGACACAGGTTTAGATATTTTCTTGAACAGAGTAAAGAAAGAGTTTGGACAGCAGCTTAAAGAGGTTATTCTCTTTGGCTCACGCGCCCGGGGAGACCACGATGAGGAATCCGATTTCGACTTTATTCTCGTATTTGACAAGGTAACTTCGGCAATAAAAAAGAAGGTTTCCGATATCGAAGCAGAAATGCTCTGCGAATGGGGCATGGTAATAACCGCTTTTGTTTTTACTGAAGAGGAGCTAGAGATGAAGAAGTATGAACCCTTTGTAATGAATGCCAAAAAGAGGGGATTCTTCTTTGAACGAAGAGTTACTTAATACCCTCAGAGCAATCATCAACAAAGCTAACCGTTCCCTAGAAGCTGCAAAGATTCTACTCACAGGGGGAGGTTACGAATCCGCCTCATCAAGAGCTTATTATGCTGTATTTCATTTAATGCAAGCTTGCCTTCTCACCAAAGGTTTGAGTTACTCGAAGCAATCAGAGTGGAGCGGATGACGGGACTTGAACCCGCGACCTTCAGCTTGGGAAGCTGACGTTCTACCAACTGAACTACATCCGCCTGGTTCAGATTATAGGACAAGAGGGTAAATTTGTTAAGACCTCAGCCGCTGCCTTGCAACTTTCTTACTTTCAATCGATTGATCACAAACAGCCCTCCACTTATCATCAAAAGGACGAGGGCTATGAAAGCCCTTCTTATATTAAAAGGATGGGCAACCGTATGTCCGCTCTTTATCACGTCTACCTTGATGGCATGAATATCCATATCACCACCATGTTCAGGACAGGCTCGATGAAAGATTCCCTCAATGAGAATCGTATCTCCAAGGTACCTATACTCTCCCTTATACCTTATCTTCCTGGCTAAATCGGCAGAGCACCATATCCCAAGTGCATTTTTGCCGTCGTAAACATTTATCCAGGCATGATTCCCTCTTATCATCACATCGCCCACAACCTCTCCCCGATAGATGACCTTCCTCCCATCAAATTTCCTTGAGTTCTCAATTAGTTCGGTACTCGGGATCGAAGCGGCCATTGCCGTGGAGGTTACCAGCAAGAGTATGATGATCGCGCAAAAAGTTAATCGCAACCTCACTTACCTCTCACCCCGGATGCTATGAAGCCGATAAGGGCAAAAACTGAGACGAACTCCATTCTGCCAGCCCACATCTCGAAGATGTAGGTTACTTTCATTAGAGCAGGCATGTTTGGCGAGGTTACTCCGCAGGAAAGTCCAGTATTGCTCCCCGCGGAGACCGCATCAAATAATGCTTGAAAGGGAGGGTAGCCGCAATAAATGCCCACTAAGGCACCAAAAATGTATGAAACGACATATAAGAGGGTGATTAAAGCCGCTGAACGTATAATTCTCTCATCCAATACGATCTCCTTGATGTGATGAATTCGCTCCACTACCAAAGCGGATTCTGGAAGGATAACCCTCTTTATATCTTGAACCAATGCTTTGAATACGATGCCCACCCTCAAACCCTTTATGCCTCCCGCAGTTGAACAGGTACTCGCGCCAATGGCCATTGCGATGCAGGTAGCCAACATGGCCGGTGGACCCCATTGCTCGATGAATTGCCCACCATAAATGGTTTGATTACCCGTGGTCGTATGCCCAGAGACCAAAATATAAAAACCTTTCCTGAAAATTTCAATGGCATCTGAATATATGCCCGTCCTCATCAGACCAGCTGTGACCAAAACGAAGAGGACTATTAGCGTGGTGGAGAATGAAAGTAGCTCGATGTTCCGATAGATCTCCCTCCGATTGCCCGTCCACATTGCATAGTGAACGGCGAAATTAAAAGAGCCTATCACGAAGATGATCAGAGTCAATATCTCTATAAGCAAGCTATGGTAGTAAAGGAGATTTTGAGACTGTGGTGCAAAACCCCCCGTGCTCCAGGCTCCCATGAACAACCAGATGCCATGAAGAAGAGCTCTGGGCATCGGTATCCCTTCGTACATCGCCGCAATCCAAAGGACCAATGAGCCCAGAAAAAGATAGGTCAAACTTATGAACCAAATAGCTCGAGCGGTGTTAATGACATTGGGTAAGAGTTGTTCCTCCTTGGCCTCTCCCACATACATTTTGACTAAACCCGCGCCCCGGACCAAGAAGGTCAGAGCGATCACTATGATCCCCTGCCCCCCAGCGTAGGTAAGAAGATGCCTCCATGTATTCAAGGCATAAGAGATGTGATCCAAATCCTGTAGCAGATATAAACCAGTAGTTGTATACCCGCTCATGATGTCGAAGCAGGCATCGAGGTAGCTTCCAAAGTGTCCGCTTAGGAAATGGGGTAAAGCTCCCATAACCATAGCGATTATCCACGAAACCGAGGCAACCACCATTCCATGCATCCAAGACATGGTGGCTTCGTGTCGGCAACAAATGACCAATAAATATCCCACGAGAAAACAGGCGGTCGCCCCCACGATAAAGTCTATGCAAGCGCTCCACTCCCGATACAGCAACCCCACAGCCAAGGGGATGAACATCAAAAGCCCAACGATGATTATAACCTTACCAATGTAATAACCGATGAGCTTAAAATCGGATTTTCTGGGACGCAGTAACATTTAATCCTCCCAATCACTTACCCTAACCGCGGCAAAAATTACTCCAAGGAGAGCGAATACCCGTTCCATTCTCGACAGAGGAGGGAAACGACAAGGGGAATGGATTTGGCCATGCCCACGCCCAGCATCAATGTTCCAGTATAAAAACCAACGATCTTGAAGTCCAAAAGCGTGGGGCGAAGTAGCACTAGAAACACCTCAAGAAGATCCAGCCCACGACGTAGGCAATTGACATTATGGTCAGAGCGAAGAAGATTTCTATTCCTATGCCCACGATGTAACCAAGATAGCGACTTGTCTTCTCCCTCATAATTTGCACCACCTACTTCAACGTCTACTTGGCTGGTCCTTTCCGAGCAGGATATTTCTGAAATTTTCCTCTTTCTCCACTGATGTCAGGGCAATAACACCATCGCCGCTTTGCAGCACAGTGCTACCCCTGGGAATGACTATCTCATCGCCTCTCACGATGGAGACCAGAACACAATCCTTAGGAAATCCGAGTTCAGAGACCTTCTTGCCGGCTACGGGGCTATCTTGGGAAAGATCCAGTTCCACCAGCGCGAGTCTTCCTTTCTTGAGCGCTTGCAGGGTGATGATATCCCCAATGGTGGCTTCCTCCTCGATGAGCTTGGCGATGACCGTGGTGCTCGATATGGCCTCTATCCCCAAGGTAAGAAAGATATTTTCATTCCTGGGATCGTTGACTCGAGCTACAACCCTGGGAACATTGAAAGTCTCCTTGGCGAGCTGACACATAACCAGGTTATCATCGTCATCCCCAGTGACGGCGGCTAGGACATCCGCCCTGTCCACTCCCGCCTCTTCAAGATATCTGATATCGCAGGCATCTCCCTTTATCACCAAAACATTGGGAGATTCCTCGGCAATCCTTTCGCATTTCTCCCCACTTTTCTCAACCATCACCACCGTGTGACCCTTTAAAGATAAAGTCTTCGCCAATGCCGCTCCGACTTTGCCCCCACCACCGATGATTATGTACATTTTCCCCACTTCCTTTCAATCGAACTTAAGATCGTAAGATTCCCTGATCTTCTCAACGGCAGCGGATTTGACCACGCCTATAATGGTATCCTCCTCCTCAATTTTGGTATCTGGGGTGGGGATTAGAACCCGTTTATCCCTCAAGATGGAAACGAGGCGAAACTCTCCCAACAGTTCAACTTCGGAGGCTTTTCGTCCGATGATCGTTTTAGAAGCGGGAAATTCCACGATCTCCGCTCCATCTTCTCCCAGACTGAAATGTGGAACGAAGTATCGCCCAACGATTTTATCGTGGATGAATCGAGCCACCATGGTGGTGCCACAAACAGTTTCCAGACCGAGTCTATGATAAGTGTGCTCCCTATCGGGATAATAAACCCTGGATACCACCCGAGGAACTTTAAACACATATTTTGCTACCTGACCCGCCATAATATTGGCATTGTCCAGATCCGTGACTGCAGCAAAGGCATCGGCTTTGTCTATGCCCGCCCTCTTCAAAGCCTCCTGATCAAAACCATTTCCAACCAAGGTAAGACCATTAAATCCGGAACCCAAACGTTTAAAGGAATCGGGCCTTCTATCGATCACCACGACGTCGTGGCCCTCATCGGCCAACATCGTTGCCAGCTGTGCTCCCACGCGCCCGCAACCCACCACTATCACATACATCTGCTATCGCCTCCCGGAAATCCGCTAAAGAATTAATTTGAAGAAAAAACCTTTATCTCAACGAAGGATTACTCGCCAAGATAAAGGTCACCTGGGATATCCTCAGCCACCTCGCCATGGTATTTTTCAAATAATAATTCTCCCTCATCCTTCTGTCAATAGTCTGCTACCTAATTTACTCTTGCCGGTTGAATTCGAAGACCCCCAAGCAAATCATGGTCAAACCGAAGCCCATGACCACCGAGAGATCCCCGGAAATCGAGTGTTCCCTGAATCCAATCACCGTATACCGGAGGATATCAATACCGTAGGTTAGAGGATTAATTCTCACGAGATAATCCATCCACAACGGTAAGCCCCTTACCGGAAACATGGCTCCAGATAGGAAAAACATGGGAAGGGTCAAAAAATTCACGATCATGTGGAAACCCTCCATGCTCCTCATCCGAGCAGCGATGACTATTCCCATGGAAGTCAAGGAGAGAGAAACCAAGAACATGAGGATCAAAAGTTTAATAACCATTGCAAATGTAAGGCTCACTCCGATGAGGGGTGCGAAGACGAGCATGAGCGTTCCTTGAAGAAGCGCCACCGTGGCCCCACCCAGGGCTTTCCCCAAAGCCACCGCCGAGCGAGATATTGGAGCAACCAAAACCTCCTTTAGGAAACCGAATTCTCTGTCCCAGACGATGGATAATGCGGAAAAAACTGAGGTAAAAAGGAGGGTCATCCCAATGATGCCCGGGTATATGAAGACCACGTAGTCCTCAACCCCGGGGATGAAACCACCATGGGCAAAAGCTTTAACGAGACCTCTGCCCAAACCCGTCCCCAAAATGAATAAAAATAGAGCGGGCTGAGCGATGGCGCCTATTATTCGCGGTTTGTCGCGCCAAAATCTCTTAACATCTCTCAACCAAATCGTATAAATGCCCTTCAGTTCCTTCATACCTACTCTCCCCCATGTTTGCTAGTTCTAGACAAGAAAACTTCACTCATTCATAACACACGAAGATTTAACTTAGGGCGAAGGTTAGACCTCAATTATCGTTTTCTCATCCTGGTACTTTGTCTCAATATATCCAAAGGACTTGCACTTTCATCCCTGATGGCATGACCCGTCAATTCAAGGAATACATCATCGAGTGTGGGGCGTCTCCAATTGATGGAGGTTATCTTCACACCAAAAGTGCCGATGAATTCGGGTATAAATCTTGATCCATCGGTGATATTGAAACGCAAACCGGAGCCATCGCGGCCCACCGAAAGATTGTATTTTGCCTCGATTTCCTTCAATGCTTTATCATCGTCAACCGTTTTAATTTGAATGATATCCCCACCCACTCGCTTCTTCAGATTATCTGGGGTATCCAGAGCCACTATCCTTCCATAATCGATGATGCTCACACGGTCGCAGTTCTCGGCTTCGTCCATGTAGTGCGTGGTCAAGAAAATGGTGATGTCTTCTCGCTTTTTTAGCTCGTGAATGTATTGCCAGATATGATTCCTGGTTTGAGGATCTAGACCCAAAGTGGGCTCGTCCAAAAAGAGAACCTTTGGATAATGTAGAAGACCCCGGGCGATCTCCAATCGTCTTTTCATGCCACCGGAAAAATTGATGACTAAATCATTCTGCCTTTCCTCCAACTCCACGAGGCGAAGGACCTCCGATATCCTCTCCTGCATCTCCTCCACGGAGAGATTGTAGATCATGGCGTGAAACTCGAGATTTTCTCTCGCGGTGAGTCTATTATCCAGGCTGGGATCCTGGAAGACCAACCCTATGGATTGACGCACCGCGTCTGGGTCTTTGCTTACATCAAATCCATTAACTACCGCCCTGCCGGAAGTGGGTTTGAATAGAGTGCAAAGCATATTGATGGTCGTGGTCTTCCCCGCCCCATTGGGACCCAAAAAACCAAAAATCTCCCCCCTCCTTACCGAAAAAGTTACCCCCCTAACAGCCTCAAATCCATCGAATTTTTTCACCAGATTATATGCTTCTATTATATTTGGCGTTGATACCACCACAACACCACCCGATTCACATGATGTACATAAACTTCATACTACAACAATTGTGCTAGATATCAATAATATAGGGGTCATGAATCACTGAACATTCTGTACTTTGGCAAAATTCAGGTTCGCACAGCTAAGAATTTACCTTCAATGAAAAATCCAAAGTGAAAAATGAAAAATCACAATGTAAAATCCAAAATTATTCTAAGTTCGGGGGTGGTCAAGTCCTTTGTTTCCTGTAAAAACGAGAAGCCCGGCATTAGACGTTGACTACCTCCTTTGCCTCCATTTCCTCTCTTAGGCTTTTATCCAATGCCAATTCTTCCTTAAGGCATCGATTCTTTTGAGTTCCATCTCCCCCATGGGTACCCTTCTCCAATGTCCACTGGCTTTGATGAGAACGGAAAATACGAGCTTGAGACAGCTTCTTTCGGTCCAAAAGCCCGGTATC
>JBFMAG010000020.1 GCA_040755895.1 Actinomycetota bacterium
TTTTATTCATCGCCCTGAGTATCTTGGGAGAAAACGACTCAATTCCGCACCCGATGTGCCTGCATCCTGCCTCGCGTATTCGCTCCATCGATTCCCGATCGAGGGCGTCTATTCTAAAAGCACCGCCCCATATCACCTTTATCCCCCTGCGCTTGAGCTCGTCGCAAAATTCATGAATCCTCTGTTTGGTAAACGAGAGCTCGTCGGTAAAGTGAATGTACCCGCAACCGAATTTCTCAATTACATATTCCATTTCATCGACCACGTTCTTTACGCTTCTTACCCTGTAAACCGAACCCAAGTATTTAGAGTAGCAAAAATTGCACGAAAACGGGCAGCCCCTGGCCGAAACTATGTTTACTGATTTGATTTCACCAACAGGTTTTCCATCCACCCATTTGCGCCTGTTCAGGTACCCTATTGGATTTTTTAAGTAAATCTCCAGAGTATCCAAGTTCTCATAATCCGGAAATGGTATCGAATCCAGATCCCGAATGAGCTCGCGTGGAGGATTCATCCTTATTTCATCCCCATCCCTATAGGCTAGCCCCTTCACCTTGCTTAAGTCACCCAAATTGTCCATGAGGTCAAGTATCGTCAGTTCCCCTTCTCCGATGCAGACAATGTCGATCTCCATATCTCTAAAAAGGATTTCAGGGACGCTGGTCGCAAGAGGGCCACCAACGATGACCGGCACGTGTGGATGGTATTTTTTGATGGTAGATGTTACCCACTTGGTGGGCTTGTAAGTTGTAACTATCCCACCCACGCCTACCAAATCGTAAGCACCAGCATTTGCTTTTACTATCTCCTTAAGCTCGGATTGCGCGTACCTGTGCCCGTTCCAATCTAAGATATCCACTTGGTGGCCTTTCTCTCTCAGTACCGAGCTCAGATACATTATGCCGCTAGGCACACAGTTAGGCTCGGCCCATTCTCGAACAATTGGGTTTATTAGGAGAACATCGCCCATGAACTTACTCTACATGTTGTTTTATTTTATCTTATCCCACGTGATGGGTTTGTATTGACTGATGTAAACCCTCGATTTTTTGCCAACCACCCTCTCCAAGTACTTGGGTTCAAGCCCGATTGCTGGCCTTAAAATAGTGAGCATTTCTTTTTGGATAACGATGCCTACGGGAATGTCCACTTTAGCGAATATGCTCCGCCTTGCCAGCTTACGGATTTCCTGCTCGGCTTTGACGGTTTTTTTTGTCGGTGTACCCATCATTTTTTCCACTGCCCTGATGCCCTTCACCATCGCTTTCAGTTCATTTGGTTCTATGGAATAGAAGTGGTCCGGCCCCCGTAGCTTCCTGCTGAGTGTGAAGTGCTTTTCAACTATTACTGCACCGAGAGCAACCGCTGCCAAGGGCGCGGCTATCCCAAGCGTGTGGTCCGAGTAGCCAACGGGGAGCTTGAACTCCTTTCGCAGGATGTTTATCGCGAGGAGGTTCGCATCCTCCTCCGCAACCGGGTAATTCGCCGTACAATGAAGCAGGACGATCCTCTCGTTTCCCGCCCGCTTAATCGTCAATATCGCTTCCCAGATCTCGCCCATGGTGGCCGCGCCAGTAGAAACTATCATCGGCTTTCTCTTCTTGGCCATGTATCTGATGAAAGGCAAGTTTGTCAATTCCCCGGACGCCACCTTGAAAGCGGGGACGCCAAGCCCATCAAGAAGGTCGACAGCTTCCTCATCGAATGGCGAGGATAAGAAAATCAGACCCCTCTTTTTCGCGTATCTCACAAGTTCGGGGTGCCACTCTCGGGGGAGCTCTATCCGCTTAAAAATTTCGTATGCCGATTCCTTCTCGCTCACTTTTTTCATGTAGCCGGCTTTCGGAGATATTTTCGCCACTAACTTATCCGCTAGAAATGTCTGGAATTTGACAGCATCTGCACCGGCATCCGCCGCTGCATCGATCAGACGCTTCGCCTGCCCGAGCTTGCGGTCATGGTTTGACCCAACCTCAGCAACTACGAACACGGGCTCGCCTTCGCCCACGAGCTTATCACCGATTTTCACCCTCGCGGTCATCATTTTAATCCTTCAACATGCGATTTGACACCGAAAAACTCCCTGTTAGAATTCCACTGCATCCTCAAGGTATGGGAAGCGAAGGATGAAATGGCTTATGCCCATCTCTTCGTATATTTTAATCTTTTCTTCAATCTCCTTTTGTGTTCCAACCAATCTGGGCTCAGCATAGTCCTCTAAGCTTTGTCCAGGCTTTAAAAATGCCCGAACTTTTTTCATCACTTCTTCTTTGCTTTTTCCAATGATGCAGATGCCAGACCAACTCTTCGTTATGTCCCTATCGTATTTATGGCAAAGCTCATTCAAAATCTCTAGAGATTCTCTAAGTTGAGGTGGAGAACCCCAAATGTTTATTCCGTCTGCTAGTCTAGCACACAAGTCAAGCATCAAATGACCTGATTTAAAAGTCCCTACCCAAATAGGAGTCGTAGCTTTAGGTGAGCAGTAAGCTTCTTTAAGATGGTAAAACTTTCCAGAATACGAAAATTTATCATTCCCCCAAAGACCCTTCAGGACTTCAATGGTTTCCTTTAACATCGCTATCCTAGAACGTGAATCCAAAAAAGGAAAACCG
>JBFMAG010000021.1 GCA_040755895.1 Actinomycetota bacterium
ACTACCGACTAAATAAGGGGAGAAATTAAGGATGGTTGAAGAGTTGAGAATTCCAACGACGATGATGACCCAGCACCCGGATGCTGCATCCAGGTACATTTCCGTCCAGGAAGAACCCGAGGAAGCGATTTTTTCTCTCACTCCCCTTCCTGAAGGTCTGGGATTGGAGGAAGCCATGGTGGACTTCGAGGGAAAACTAACACCATATATGCAAACTTCCCAGATTGTCCTGGGCTTACTCGGTAAAGGAATCGTTCCCGGAAGGGATGTATTTATCACCCCACGAATTCCCAGCGGCATTGAAGAAAGTGTATTCAGACAACTCATGGCCTTGATGTCCATTGTGGAAGCCAACTATCACGCCTGGAAACGCTCTCGAGTCTATGCTGTAAGGGAAGTTATCTCGCCCATGTGTACGGGGGTTCAGGAACTCCTTAGTGTGAGGGAAAGGATCATTGATGTCATCGATTTGGCACACAAGGAGTTCGGGTTAAGCAAGGATCCCAATCTCGTCCAATTGATCCCCCTTGTGGAAACCGTCCCTCAAATACTCGATATTTACTCCATGCTTAAGGGCTACATCGAGGGATGTCAGAGAATGGGACTCACCGTGAATCGGCTGAGATACATGCTTGGGCGATCGGATCTCGCTTTATCCTATGGAATAGTGCCCGCAATCCTCTCCAATAAGATCGCCATCGCCGATGGCTATAGGCTCGCACGAGAGACGGGGATCAATATCTGTCCCATCTTGGGGGGAGGGACCCTTCCCTTTAGAGGACATTTCACTCTGGAAAATGTGAATAATACCTCAAAGGAGTATAGTGGAGTTCGGACGCTTACCGTCCAATCGGGTATGAGGTACGATCATGGTTATGAGAAGACACGAAAACTCGTTAAAATCCTGCAGAGGAAACTTCCTTTCCTTCCCCCTCTTGTCTTTGACGAGTCTTTTAAAACCAAACTCGTGAACATCATGGGTATATTCACCAAGCACTATCTGTATTCCTTCTATGAGATGGCTGAACCCGTATGTTGTATCTCCGATTATATCCCGCAGCATCGGGACCGTCTGACTAGGAAGGGGGAGGTGGGTTACGCGCGCGACCTTCCACGCCCCAGAGAACTGGCGAGATTCGTAGGCGATAAAGAACTTGTTTCCGAGTTAGAGAGCCTCGAGTTGACAAAGGAGATCGAATTACCTCGGGTCATTTCCTATACCGCGGCCCTGTATAGCATCGGGCTCCCTCCGGAGATAATAGGCACGGGTCGAGGCTTGCACGAGGTACTAACCAGATACGGTGAGGATGCTCTCAAGGCTCTCCTTAAAACCTGTATTGGACTAAAAAAGGATTTGGCCTTTGCGTGTAGATTCGTCCATCTCAAGAATGCTGGGGAGTTCCTTCCTCACGCGGTAATTTCCCAGGTTGAGGAGGATCTAAAGTTCATCGAGGATCACTTGGGCATTAAGGTTGGTATTCGAACCAAGGAGGATAGATTCTATGCAACGATCTTGGAGACCATGAAGCCCATGCTTAAGCAAGTAATTGGCGTTGATGGAGAACACTTGGTGAGTGATGAAGGCTTAGAATATAACCTGGTGAGAGAATGGGTTATTAAACTTGGCACCATCAGGAGAAGCTTGGGCTAATTTATTTTAGGAGATGATTGGAATGAGAGAAAAAGTTGAAGAGGCGTTGACCAAGATCAGACCGTCATTGCAGGCGGACGGGGGAGATGTAGAATTATGTGAAGTTACCGAAGATGGTGTGGTGAAGGTGAAGCTCACCGGGGCTTGCTTTGGTTGCCCCATGGCTGAGATGACTTTAAAGATGGGAATCGAAAGAACCTTAAAACAACTGGTTCCTGAGGTAAAAAAGGTGGAAACAGTATAAATGCGGATGGGAAAAGTAGGGAAATAAAAAATATGGGAAGCCATGAGCTGGCGCTGGCAAGATTACTTACTCCCATTTGTTTTTATGCCTTTTTAACGCGGTGAATACCAGGAAATTCAAAACTCTCTATGCCTAGGAGAGCGTAGATAGGGCAATAACCAATGAGACCGGTGAGCAGGAAACCAAGTCCGATCACGAATAGTACGATGTTCCAAGCCAAAGTAAGAGTCGTGTAATTTGCTGCGAAATATGTCAGCAAAACGATTCCCAAGACCACTCTAATCGC
>JBFMAG010000022.1 GCA_040755895.1 Actinomycetota bacterium
CGCGCTCGTGGGATTGAGCTTCAATCCCCGGTTGTAAGCTTCTATGGCATTGGCAAACATCCTCTTGTCAAGCATCTTTCCCGCCTCAAGATACATATTGCCGGCATAAAAGAAAGCATTTTCATCGCATGGATTGAGCTTCTGGGATCTGTTGAAAGCATCGGCTGCCAAAATGAGATAAAGATGGGCATATTCTGGATCCTCAGCGGAAAGGGCTTTCGTCGAATATGCCCTCCCCAGCGAATACAGGTACAGTTCTTCCAGAGGATTCAATGAAGCAGCCCGTTCATAGTAAGAAATTGCCTCATTTAATCGTTTTTCATGCTGGTAGTTCAGTGCCTTAGAAAAATAAATGTCCGCGATCACGGGAATGAGACTGCATACGATGAGAAGAAGGGCAATGAGCCCTGAAACTCCATAGATTATCCAAGCCAGCCGCCTTGGTTTCCCAAAAATTTTCCATTCCCATTTCCGATTTTCCTGAAGGGTACAAGCGAGACCGGCAAAGAGCCAGAAAAGAGGAGCTACCGAAAGATGGCTGAAGTTGAATTGGAGTTGAACGATATAGCCCAAGGCTCCAGCAATGATCCCAATGAGTAATACTCTTTCATAATCACGCTCGGTCTGGCTTATGGTGCGGATTCCCTTCAGGAAGAAAGTGCCAAGGAACCAAAGATACGCAGCCAATCCCAGCAGTCCCATGGTTGCCGCCACTTGTAGGAAATCATTGTGGGCTTTATCGAGTAGAGGTTGACGAAAGGCAATTACCCAGCCCTTGGGCTTGTATTTGGGAAAAACCAATTTATAGGTATCAGCACCTGAACCCAGAAGTGGACGATCGGCGATGAGGGAGAGTGTCTGTCGCCACATCCTTAAGCGAGGCACGGCACTTCCTTTCTCAATTTGAACGATTGAGGTCATTCGCTGGGTAATAGTATAAGCGCTGTACTTCGAGGGAATGTTGACAAAAAAAGCACAAATGAGGACCATGCCCATGAACACTAAGACCATCTTCTTATCTGCCCAAATATCTCGAAGACTTAAAAATATTATGAATAAGAAGGACACGGCAAATCCAAGCCAGGCAGCGCGGGCATAGGTGAAGACCAGGCAGATGAGCATCAAAGTTATAGAAAGGGGCACCAGTCCCCTGAATCGTTTAGGGTAAGAACCTTTCACGAAAATGGCTAGCGCCAATGGGAGTACCAATGTTAAATAGGCACTCAGGTACATGGGATTGCCAAAGGTGGCAAAGGATCGAGCCATCTCAAATCCACTCGGTTTACCCAATCCAGCCGGACAGTGAACCTTGGCATAGAGGAGAAGAAAATTGGTCCAATGCTGTTCTATGATGCCCAGGAGTGAGACCAGACAAGCGGAAAGAAGCAACCCAAAGAGAAGGAGATCATATTGCCTCCTTTCGCTGATAAAACTCACCGTTATGAAGAAAATCAAAAGGTAGTTTAGGAAGGTCAATGAACCTTCCCATCGGCTGTACTCCCCAAACAAAGCCGTGAGGAAATGCACCGAGGTGATGGTCGTAAGAATGGCAACGAAGGCCAGAGCTAAGACGGGCATATCCAAAGCTGTACGAACGGATCTTATCTTCCCGGATTCAATGACCTTGACTAACCAGGCAAACAACATAGCTATGGTGAGAATCCTGAGGAAAGTGAGCTTAGGTAATGTAAAAATTGGGGGCAGAAAGGGATTGACCAAAAGGGGGAAGAGGAAAACCAAAAGAAAGAGGGACCAATGGATTATCCCATCCCAAATGGTTTCGAATTTGCCATATCTGCCGACAGGCAAGCCATCAGTCCGTTTTTGCCCTAAGTTTTTATCCTTGTTCAACTTTCCTTCCCCAGGATAAATAGAAAAAGGCATGGATTTGAACGAGAAAAGCACAGATCAGTGAGGATAAAGAAACCGAAATTATCATCCCCATCCAAGATCGAAAGAAATTCAAAGGAATGGAAATCAAAAGCAAAATTAAACCCATCAAGGTTAAGTACATTATCACCAATGGTAAATTACGAAGGGAGAAGTGGATGCTCGCTTGAAAAGCATCGGGAAGACCTCTATCCTCCAAAACAACTGAGGCATCCGTGAAAGCGGTTAAAACAAAAATGATGGTACCAATGAAACCTCCAATGATCGCTGGGTAGGAACCTCGGGCTTGACCCATGCTCAAACCCAAGGAAATTAGGATGAGGAGGAAAAAGTGCCAGAGCGAAAAGATGACCAGTCTACCGAAGTATTTTTTAATTTCTCTAATTGCACCAACCAACCTTAAGGAGATTTCTTCGCTGCACTCCTTATAAAGAGCGAGTCCCAAGCCTCGACCGAGACTACCAGTTAAAATGGTTAAGAGCCATAGGGATAAACCGAGAAGAACGAAAAACCAGAACCGGGGAAGGTAAGATAATAAGCCAGTTAAAAGCGCGCAAGTAAATAGTCCCACAGCTGTAATCAGGAAATAGATTAAAATCAAAGGATAGTTGCGGATGATTAAAATAAAGAGTTCTTTGGGATCGATTCTCATCCGAGTGGTGTTATTCACGGATATGCCCGCAAAAAGTAACCCCTTTGTCTGAAAATAAAGCATGGAGAGGAGCATTGCTATAATCCAGGTATAAATGAGAAAACTGATGCTTGCCCCAGCATTGAGAGGCGTAAGAACGAGGGAACTTATGTAGCCGCTTATGGAGATAAGCGTAGCGAGCTCGATGAACATTTTGTCGATTCTCCCATAATAAGAAGGTATTTTTCGCGACTCAACGAACTCTGCGGAGACACATCCCATTAGATGAACGAGAAAACCTAGGGGATAGGAAGTGACATCCAAAATCCGATGCATACTCAATTCCTTCCTCCGAAGTGTTCCTCTGACTCCAGTACTTATGTAATTTATAAGCCAAGTGGCAAAGGTCTCTTCTCGCCGACCTTCAACCCAAATTTTAGTGCTCGGAAAACTGCCCTTCTTTAAGGCGGTCACAACGATGGTTGGAAAACCCCTTTCCCTCACGGTCGCTCCCACATAGCACATGTTATCGGTAACGGCGGTAGAGGTCACGAAAAAACCTTTGGTGTCATAAACCCACTGTAAATCCCCGGTATATGCATCGATTACATACAACTTTCCATCATTTGAGCCAAGATAAATCAGTCCATCATCAAAAACTGGAGTGGAAAGGACCGACCCTTCCGTTATGAATCTCCATTTTAGTTGCCCCGTATCCATATCGAGAGCGTGGAGATTGCCATTGGAGGAACCAAAATAGACCATATCTTTGCCCACGATAATGCATCTGGCAACCTCAAGGCTATGGTGCTTCCATATTATCCTCCCACTCTTGGCATCGAAAGCGTATATCTTGCCATCGGCTGAACCTTGAAATACCATGTCGTCGCCGATAGCCGGTGAACAATCACAACTTATCAAGTCATCATAGCTCCATTTTACCTCCCCATAATCGATATCAAGAGCTTGGAGTCTGCCATCAATGGAACTGACATAGACCATTCCATTCGCCGCTATGGGGGCGGAGACAAAGGAACTTTTGGTGCCGTGGCTCCATTTGAGTCTTCCGGACTCGGCGTTGAAGGCATTTATTTTACCCCCAGGGCAGCTATGTACCACGGTGTCACCCATTACAGCCGGGGTGGGGGCATAGTGATAAACAAATTCCGTTGGCAGGGGTCCCGGGGATGTCTCTTCATAGAGCCACTTCTCCTCTCCCGTGAACGCGTCCAGAGCGATCAAGTTACCATTATTTAAACCCAGATAAACCAAGCCCTTCTCCACCACTGGGGAACAACGAATATCCTCATGGGTGTCGTATCGCCACTTTTGCTTTCCTGTGAAGCCCTTGAGGACGTAAAGAACACCATCGTCCGAACCTACATATACCATCAAATTTTTTGCGACTGGGGGGGAGTAAAGCCACCCTTTCGCGGCGAACATCCAATTCGCGCCGAGAGGTGATTCAAGGATAGACTCCGCTTTGAAGGGAATTAACGGGGATGAAAAAATGAAGAGGAGAATTACTAATACCAGGATTAATTTCCCTTTTTTAGTGTGGCAAAAATGTCTATAAATCCCGATTCGCCTCACAATAACCGCATGGGGGAGGAAATTTGAATGGTCGTGTAAGGTAATAGGATAAGATCTGCAACTCCGTCGATAAGTCCACCTGCCGCAGGAATACGTGGGAGGGGACTTCTAAAGTAACAGGGGCGAAGTTTAGAATGGCCCGAATACCGGCTTCGATGAGTTGATCGGCAACTTTTTGAGCCGCTGATGCAGGTGTGGTGATTATCCCGATGTCAACGCCTCCGACTTTCTCGATTACCTCCTTAAGATTAGTGACGTCAGAAACCACCAAATTCCCCATTTTCTTTCCTATCTTTTTTGGATTCTTGTCAAAAATGGCTACAATCTTAAACCCTTCCTGCTCAAAACCTTTATATCCTAGAAGAGCGGGACCGAGTTTCCCCATGCCCACTATGGCAACCTTCCACTCCCTGGTGAGTCCAAGGCATTTAGAAATCTGTCGAATGAGTTCACCCACATCATAACCCACTCCTCTAGTACCAAACTCTCCCAAATAGGATAGATCCTTTCTTAGTTGAGCAGCATTTGTACCTACATGTTCCGCTAACTCGTAAGAGGAAATGATCCGCACACCCTTGCGTGCGAGCTTTAAAAGGTGGCGGAGATAAAGAGGTAGACGTGCTATCGTGGTTTGGGGGATTTTTTTTCTTTTCATCTTCCTTCAATCCGTCCAGACGCGCTTCCTATCCCTCGCATCGAAAATCGGCGACTGAAAATATCACTTATCGTCGGAACATTCGCACGTGACATTCCGCACAGAAAGGAGAATAAGAATCATGACACTTAAAACAGTATTCAGCTTTTCTCTCTTTAACAAAGGCGGGGTGAACCTTCGTCGCCCAGGGACACATCTCCGGTCTGTAACCTTCATGGTTAAAGAGTATCCTTTTAGTTGAGGATACTCCCTCTACCTGAGAAAGCACATTTGAAAATTACGGACCTTTTATTGTGGGATACTTTTCTCCCCTTACGTGGCAATGAGCACAATATGTGGGACCATGACACTTGAAGCACGATTCGGCTCCCTTTTCCCGCACGAGCGGTGGATGACCCTTTGAAGCCATGGGACCGAGTTCAGGTTTGTAACCTTCATGGTGGCAGGCATCGCAGAACTTCGGCTCCGGATGACACTTCACACAACTCTCCGGTTTTGTTTTGCCCATTGGTCCGTGTTCTTTCTTAACGAACTTCTCCGGATGGGGTATCTCCATGCCATGGCAGTCGGTGCAGAACTTGTCGATGTGGCACATCTCACAATACTTCTTCTCCTCTTTGGCCATCTTCGCATGATCAGCTCTTACACCGGGCTTGGGGGCCAAAAGGAACGTGGCCACCAAATGGTTTTTTGGCTTCAGTTCAAAACCCGGTGGATGGCAGGCTTCGCACTTGCCCGGAGCCTTTGCTCCCACAAGACCGTGACATTCTCTGGGGTTCCTGTAACATCCCTCCATGGCCATGAAATCTTCATACCCCTTTATCCCGGGGTGAGCTACCCTGTTATGGCACCTGGCACAGCCAATATGCCTTTCAATATGAGGCTTGTGGCTGATGATCACACCAGGTGAGGACGTTACTTTCCTTTTCTCAATGGCGTGGCACCGTTCACAGGGGTGGCTGGGCAATTCCTCAGCGAGATGGCTGTGAGCGTTGATGGGTTTGTGATACGTCCCCGTAATTTCAAAGTAGACCCCCTTACTCGCCATCAACTTATCCTTGATGAGAGCGATTAATCCGGGCTCGACATGACAAGCGAGGCAATTAACATGGGCGTGGGACGACTTCCGCCAGGCTTCAGCATCAGCCTTCATGCTGTGACATATATCCGCGCAGAAGGTAGGAGTGCATGTGAAAGCCAATGCAGTGGCTACGATAGCCACGATGATGATCACCACCATGAGGACGATCAATATAACCTTTAGACGCGTGGCGGGCTTGCTCATATCAGGCCAACGAACCATGTCCTTTCCCCCTTTCCTTTATAAATGATTTGAATTGTGCCTTTTTTCTCAAAGTTTTTATATTAATTCTAAGATTATCGTCATTTTCCTTCTTTTTTCTAAAATTATCCAACAATTTTTTGATTTATATTTCACAAAGTCAATAACTACTTCCCCCACTAAGATGGATATATGCCTTTCTGGCTTCCCGTAATCAGGTTTCAAAGTCATAGCGGTCTTATAAGCTCTTAAAGCTTTTTTCACATTTCCCAATTTTTCATGACAATATCCGAGGTAAAAGTGCCTTTGGATATTTAGGATCGATTTTCACCATGGTCTTAAAAGTTTTCAAAGCCCGATTTTTCTCCCAGTTTCCAGATAACAAATACCCAGCAAACCCAAGGCGATTGAAGAATGGGGTTGATCTAGAGAAGACTATAGGCAAACAAAAACCAAGAAGTGTATTTTGAAATTAGAATTTACCTAATTATTGGGTTAGCGGGCGCCTCTCCCCGTCAAAACAACCTTTATGGTGTGCAAAAGTATCTTTATATCCAAGAATAATGATTGGTGGTAGATGTAAATAAGATCATATTTTAATTTATTTTCGGGGCTGGTGGCGTAGGAGCCACTGATCTGAGCAAGGCCAGTAACTCCGGGTTTGACTTTAAATCGCTCCGTGTAACCCGGGATTTTTTTCTTGAATTCTTTCACGAAATGGGGGCGTTCGGGTCTAGGTCCAACAAAACTCATATCCCCTTTGAGAATATCGAATAACTGAGGAAGCTCGTCTATTCGAAATCGCCTTAAATATCGCCCTACCGCTGTAATGCGAGAGTCCTTCTCGGCGGCAAGAACGGGCCCACTCTCCTCCTCCGCCTCCCGAATCATGGTCCGGAATTTATACACCTTGAAGAGCTCTTCATCCTCACCCACTCTCTCCTGCACGTAAAAAATGGGACCCGGGGATGTAAGCTTCACCAATAGCGCAACCAAAATCATCAAAGGAGCGACAAGGATCAATAGTATAAGGGCCAAAATGATATCCATGGCTCGCTTTGCCAGGCTAACCCATGCCGGAACCGGTTCCTTGGTGAGCTTCACGAGGGGAACGTCACTGACCAGTGTGTGATCCACTTTTCCCACAAATATCTCATAAAGTTCGGGTACCACTTCCACTCTAACGTGGGTTTCTTTAGATCTCGCGAGATCCTCTATGAGTTCTCGTTGCCTAATGGGTGAGGTAACTATGACTCGATCCACTCTATATTTGTTCACCATGGGAACGATGTCCCTTATGGTCCCTACAACCGAAACACCCTGGAACCGCCGACCTACCTTCGCCAGATTTCTATCGATTAGCCCCACGACTCGATAACCCCACTTGGATCGGGCCTTAAGTTCCCTCAATATCTTTTGACCAGTTTCACCGGTTCCCACTATGAGGACGCGCTGGGTAGGCCAATGGATATTTATGACTTTCGCTGCCAACACCCGCCAACCAGAGATGAGGGCTATGACAAGAACCCAGGAGAGCAATAGAACGGTACGGGGAAAGGAAAAAAAACGGTAGAAAAAGGTCAGAACAACCGTTAGCAACATGCTCAGGGTAACAGCCTTAAATACGGCATAGAGGATGTCCCAACCACTCTGAATCTTCTCCACATTATAAAGGTCGTATATATGGAGTGTCCCGAGTTGAATGATGGTAATGAAGATGGCTTGGTTAGTGTAGGCTCTGAAGTTAAAGGGGGGAAGCTCTCCCCCAAAACGTAGAAGGAATGCAAGAATGATACCCACATTTACGAGAATCGCATCCATTATCAGAGAAGTCACTAACCATTTCGACCTGGACATCTTTCAACCTCGCATTTTTGCAGCACACATTAAAAATTGCCCATTACTACATTAATTAAATATATCGCTCGAAATTTCCTGCCTGCCGAACAGGCAGGCCTCCTCTTAATGTTTTTGCCCTCAGCTCCAGACACTTCAAATAAGTTCCCCGTAGACTTCCAATACCCGCTGAGCCACAATTTCTTTGGTGAATTCCCTCTCCACCCTCTTTTTTCCATACTCCCCGTATTTTTTGCACAAATCGGGGTCTTTGAGCAAAGTATTTATGGCCTCGGCTAAGGCTCGAACGTCCTTGGGTGGGACAACCAATCCGGTCCTTTGATGTTGGTTCACGAAAGGGACACCCGTGGGAAGATTCGTGCTCACCACGGGCTTACCACAAACCATGGCTTCAAGTTGGACGAGGCCAAAGCCCTCGCTTCGGGCGACTGATGGGAGGACGAAAACATCACAAGCGTAATAATAATGGGGCAATTCCTCATCCCCCACCGGTTTTAAGAATGATATCTTTCCCGTGACTCCCTCCCCGTGAGCCAAAACCTTCAGCTTATTCTCCAATGGTCCTTCCCCGATTATTATCAGGTGCGCATCGATATGCCTCATGGCCTCGATTAGATACTCCAGACCCTTGTAGTAGACCAAGCGACCAATGAAAAGAAGAATTTTTGAGCCATATTTGTCTCGAATCCTGGCGGCAGCATCCTCAATTTCCGGGGTGAGTTTGAATCGTTCCACATCTATCCCTAAGGGGATGGGCTGACATTTATTTCTGAAACGCCTTAAGAAGGGAGATGATTCAATATAATTGGCTGATGTGGGTAAAATCCTATCGGCTCTTTCGAGGAGTTTCAGCAAAAAAGGTTCATAGAACTTCAGCAGGCGTTTCTGATGGATTATATCACTGTGCCAGGTTATCACGATCTTTCCCCTGGGTTTAGCCGTGCCTGCCGGCAGGCAGGTCAACAGGTAGGATATCTCCCCCAAGGGAAAAGGATGATGAAAATGGATGATATCCGCTTTAAGTCGCCTCAACCATAAGGGAAAAGTGAAACCAAGGGGCATCGAAAATAATATCCGTGCACTGGCAACCTTTATCATCTTGAGGTTATCTTCCCTTTCTATAACGGTCTTCAGCTCGGTGTTACACACAAGTACCTTGACATTGATATACTTTTTCAACTCGTTGCAAAGCAGATAAAGGTGATTCTCGACCCCGCCGATCACTGGATAATAAAGCTTATTGATCATCAGTACTTGCATCTATTTTCCCACTTCCCGATAGATTTTGAGCGTCGCCTCGGCGGTCTTCCTCCAAGAAAATTTATTCACCCTGGTAAGACCCCTCTCCCTCAGCTTCTCTCGTAGGGAATTATCGGTGAGGACTTTCCCCATGGCTTCAGCAATTTCGCTTACATTATAGGGATCGATCATTAGAGCTGCATTTCCAACCACCTCGGGTAGAGAGGAAGTATTGGAGCAAATAACCGGGGTACCACAGGCCATGGCCTCCAACGGCGGCAGTCCAAAACCCTCATAGAGGGAGGGAAAAACGAAGACCTCAGCGGCATTGTATAAGAGCAACAAATCCTCCTCTCCAATGACGCCCGTGAATATAACCCTTTTCTCCAAGCCAGATCTCTTAATTAAATGATCAATTTCAGAATGTTCAGCATATTTTGGACCCACCAACACTAACTGATAATTCCTCCTGCTCTTCAGCATCAACTTGAAAGATGCTTCAATCAACCTTGACCAATTTTTATGGGGTTTTGGATTCCCCACGTTTAAGATGAACTTTTGTTTGATGTCATATTTTCCCTTTATAACCCTTAGAAGATTTCTGTCCCTGACTACCTTGTATCGTTCATCGACCGCTTCGTGGATGACCTTTATCTTTGCCTCAGATACTCCCAAGAGGCGAATTAAATCCTGTTTCGTGGATTTAGAGACGGCGATGACCCTTTTTGCCCTGCTTGTAGCGCGCTCATTCATCCAATGATAGTAAATCCTGGCAACGCGTGAGGGCATGACTTCCGGCGAAATCAAAGGAATGAGGTCATGGATGGTCACCACCGAGGGGCAGGGGGTAATGTAGGGCCATACGAAGTGAGGAGAGTGAAAGACATCCAAATCTGCCCGCCGCAACTCCCTACTCCAACTGAACTGATAAAGTGGGGAGAGCACGGGCTGCTCTACTACCCTTTTATTATAATTAGGAGCGGCTGGCACTAGATGCTCGCTCTTCTGATCACAAAACAGGATATA